>NZ_JBBGZG010000010.1:179964-229692 GCF_037479315.1 Comamonas sp. MYb69 | reverse complement strand
TCGGCATTGACGTAGCTGCTGTACTGGCGCTGCCAGACCAGAGGCATGGCGCCGGGCAGCGCAAAGTCGAGGTCAGATGCACCGGACAGAACCTTGGCGCCTAGCTGCGGGTTGACGGGGTTGCCGACGGCCTTGCCGTTATCTTTACTCTCTGCCTTGCCACCCGGGCAAACCGAGCAAGCCACCCCGCCTTGGGTGCCGATCAGGACCGTGCGCGAGCCCGTGACGATGCGTGCGTATTTGACTTTATCGTCTATGCGGGCGGCGGGTTTTCCTGTCATGTTTTGCTTCCTGTGTTTTCTTAAGATTTATAAAAGGCAAGCGCGCTTGGCGCCACCCAGGCCATGCAGTCCCTTGGCAACTACTTCGATAGCGCTGCCTTTGCTGATGTCCATATAGAGTTGATTGCCGACCGCCCCAAAGGCACCGTGCTCCAACAGATCACCCAGATCGGGAACACAAGCGTCGAAAATTTCGAAGACGGCATATTGGTCGCTGTCTTCAAGTCTGGCTGCGTACATGCCTCTGTCGACATGCGCGAGCTCCACGATCGCTTTTGTCATGCTTGGCCTTAGGGTTTGCAGTTGAGATAAATCATGCTGGCCAGCTCTTGGATCATCTTGGGCGTCAGCGTGATGCTGCTGTCCTTGCAGACCAGCAAGATTTCTTCCGTGGCATTGAGCACAATGCGTTTGGCGCTGACCTCCTGGGTTTCCTCCACCTTGACCGTGTCGCTTTTGACCGTGGTGGTGCGAGGCCCATTGACGACCTCGGTCTTGTCCACCAGGCTGACTTCGACCCGTTTGCCACCGACAATGGAGCTATGGAACAGGCCTACGTTTTCGGAATGGACCATGCCCACGTTGAAGGTAGAGAGCATGCCCACCTTCTCCATACGGATCTGGCCGACGGTGATGTCCCACTTCTTTTTGATGACGTCGGTCTCGTTCTTGTCGATGGTTTTTTTGCGGTTTTGGTGAACCGTCAGCGTTTCATCGAGATCCACCTCTTCCTTGCGCCAGCCGTGCACATTGATCTTTTCGTTGCGGTCTACGATCTCGCTGCGGTCTCGGTGGATGGTGTTGAACTCGTCGCGATCAATTACCTTGCGCCGGTCATTACCCACCCATTTGTCTTCGTCGTTCTCGACCTCGGTGAGCTGGTCCTTTTGCGCATGCAGCCATAGCTGCTCTTGGCCCGCCTTGTCTTCAAAGCGCAGCGCATTGGCATCGCCCGGGCCATTCTTTTCTCCGGCGCCAGCCGCCCCACCCTTGCTGGAATTGGTTTTGATGCCCGACTGGGTTTTGTTGCCCGGCAAGTCCCAGGGCGGCATCTGCATGGCGTTGTAGACGCGGCCAGTGATGATGGGGTAGTCCGGATCACCATTCAAGAAATCAACGATGACTTCTTGTCCGATGCGCGGTATGTGCATGCTTCCGTAGTTGGCTCCCGCCCAGGTTTGGGAGACGCGTATCCAGCAGCTGGAGTTCTCATCAAAACTGCCATACCGGTCCCAGTGGAACTGCACTTTGACGCGGCCGTATTTGTCGGTGTAGATTTCTTCCCCTGCAGGGCCGGTGATGACAGCGGTTTGCGGGCCCGTGGTACGGGGCTTTGGGGTGAGGCGCTGGCTTCGGTAAGCGGTGTTTTTGGGCACCACGGCAAAGCGGATGCGGTAGGTGGTTCCACTGTCCGCGCCACCTCGCTTGCCGCCACCCGAGCCCCCGGCACCATCGCTGCGGCGCACGTTCTCCTCAAACCGGTAGTGCGCCGATTCGATGAGGTACTCTTTGTTCTGGTCCGCTCTGGGGTATTTGTTGAACGTGAAAAGATAGCCCGGCGCGATGTTGCGGGCGTTGCCCTCGCCCTGGGCTATTTCGCGTTGCGCCTTTTGTTGCTCGATGCGGATGCGCGCATAGTTCTCGCCATCCCCAAACTCGGTATAGCCACCGGGCCACTCGTAAAGTTCACGGCTGTCTTCGCTGTGACCTGCAGGCTGCTGCTGCCGGGTATCGAGCAAGGCTTTGGGCTTTTCAAAATCATAGTCATCGGCAGCAAAGTTGCCCGAGGCGATGTCTTCTGCAAACGACCAGCCATCAATGAAGTCTTCGTCATGCACATGCGCGGCCCGCGTTTCTGGATAGTATGAAAGCGTGCTCGGGCCGTTTGGCAACGGACTGTGGCCGCCGATATCGTCGGCTAGCACCAGTGTGTGGCTGCCCTGGCTGTGGCTGAAGTAGTAGTAGCCGCCTTCCAGCTCCAGCAGGCGCGAGACGAAGTTGAAATCACTCTCACCGTACTGGACGATATAGGGCCACTCCCGGTACGCGCCTGTCAGCTTGTCCTCGATGGAGAAGCCATATTTGCCCAGCACCTCCTTGATGATGTCCGGGGCTTTTCTGAACTGGAAGATCTTGAAGTCTGAGCGCCGTGTGGCATGCCACAGCCATGGACGCAGGATGCTCTCGTACAGGTAGTAGTCGCCGTCGCGCCCCACGTAGGTGAACTGGGTCACCTGCCCGGAGATGAACCGCTTGCCCCGACCGTTCTTCTCTGTGGTGAGATCGACTTCAACGCTCATGTCCTTGCCCAGCAAGCTCTTGGCATCGATGGACGCGCTTTGGCTCAACAGACGTACACGAAACCCGAACAGACGCGACATCTGCTCTGTCCCCTCCATCGAGCGAAATTCCAATTGATCGCCCAGTGGGCTGTGGACGACGAAAGTGCGGTTCATGTACCCAGACTCCTCAAAGCTTTGCTATCCATTTCTTCGGCCTCTTGCGTCGCGTGCTGCTCAGCGAGGCCACAAAAAGTTCAGCCAATGATAGTCAAAAAGTTTTGAAAAACTGTTGACGATAGACGACGTTTAAATTGCAATTTTTAAGTAAACTAATGAACATTGCAACATCAATCACCAATAGCTATCGATAGTTTTTGGTCGATCTATCACTGCGGAGCTACGGTATGACAACGAGCATGAACATCAAGCAGCGCCTGGCTGCACGGGGCAAAAGCGGACAAAAATTCATTGCGCGCAATCGCGCTCCGCGCGTTCAGATCGAGTACGACGTGGAGGTCTACGGGTCTGAGAAAAAAATTCAGCTGCCCTTTGTCATGGGTGTGATGGCCGATCTATCTGGCAAGCCGGCAGAGCCTCTGCCGGAAATCGCTGATCGCAAGTTTCTCGAGATCGACGTCGATAACTTCGACAGCCGCATGAAGGCGATCAAGCCACGTGTGTCCTTTCAGGTGCCCAACACCCTCACGGGCGAAGGCAACATGGCCATCGACATCAGCTTTGACAGCATGGATGACTTCTCGCCCGATGCCGTCGCCAAAAAGGTGGACTCGCTCAGCAAGTTGCTGGAAGCGCGCACGCAGCTGGCCAATCTGCTGTCGTACATGGATGGCAAGTCTGGTGCCGAAGACCTGATTGCCAAGGTGCTGGCCGATCCAGCACTGATGAAAGCGCTCTCTTCCACCCCGAACCTGCCCCCTGATACGCCAGCCAACCAAGCGCAATAAACAAAGCTGCATAGCCGCACAAAATGAGAGGACGAAGTATGGCGATCACTGAAAAGCAAGGCCTGGACCAGACCGTCGTGTTGGAGAGCAATGAATTTGCAGCCCTGCTCAGCAAGGAGTTCAAGCCCAAGACAGACCAAGCACAAGAGGCGGTGGTGTCGGCAGTGCGAACCCTGGCCGAGCACGCATTGGCCAACACCAACATCATCTCTGGCGATGCGTACCGAACCGTCGAAGGAATGATCGCCGAGATCGACAGAAAGCTCTCCGAGCAGATCAACCAGATCATTCACCACGCAGATTTCCAGCGTCTGGAAGGAAGCTGGCGCGGCCTGCACTACCTGGTGAACAACACCGAGACGGATGAGACGCTGAAGATTCAGGTCATCAATATCAGCAAGAAGGAACTGGGCAGAACGCTCCAGCGCCACAAAGGCATTTTGTGGGACCAGAGCCCCATCTTCAAGAAGGTGTATGAGGCTGAGTACGGCCAGTTTGGTGGTGAGCCGTTTGGCTGCCTGGTAGGCGATTACTTTTTTGACCACAATCCCCAGGACGTCGCACTGTTGACCGAGATGTCCAAGATTGCGGCTTCTGCACATTGCCCGTTTATATCTGGCGCGGATTCCAGCCTGATGCAGATGGAATCGTGGCAGGAGCTCGCCAATCCCCGCGACCTGACCAAGATTTTTGGCAATACCGAGTACATCAAATGGCGCGCCCTGCGAGATTCCGACGACGCGCGCTACCTCGGCTTGACCATGCCGCGCTACCTGGCGCGCCTGCCCTACAGCAGCAAAGACAATCCGGTGGACGGGTTCGACTTTGAAGAAGACACCGCAGGGGCCAGCCACAATAATTTCTGCTGGTCGAACTCCGCCTATGCGATGGCGACCAACATCAATCGCTCGTTCAAGTACTACGGTTGGTGCACTTCCATTCGCGGTGTGGAATCTGGCGGCATTGTGGAAGATCTGCCCGTCCATATCTTCCCAAGCGACGACGGCGGCGTGGACATCAAATGTCCCACCGAGATTGCCATCAGTGACCGGCGCGAAGCGGAGCTGGCCAAGAACGGCCTGATGCCCCTGGTCTACCGCAAGAACAGTGATGTAGCGGCCTTCATTGGCGCCCAGTCCCTGCAAAAGCCTGCTGAATACTACGACGCGGATGCCACAGCCAATGCCAATCTGTCTGCACGGCTGCCCTACCTGTTTGCCTGCTGCCGGTTTGCGCACTACCTCAAGTGCATCGTGCGCGACAAGATTGGCTCCTTCAAGGAGCGCCACGATGTGGAGCGCTGGCTCAACAACTGGATCATGAACTATGTCGATGGTGATCCGGCCAACTCTTCCGAAGGCATCAAAGCGATGAAGCCTTTGGCAGCCGCCGAAGTGATTGTGGAAGAGATTGAAGACAACCCCGGCTACTACACCGCCAAGTTCTTCTTGCGCCCCCACTACCAGCTCGAAGGCCTCACCGTCTCCTTGAGGCTGGTATCCAAGCTGCCGTCCGTCAAACAGGCAGCAACCCAATAATTTTCCCACTAGCAGTTATTGACCAAAGTATTGGAGGTTGAGAGATGGCCATTAATCGTTTGAACAGCCCAGTTGCCAATGTCGCGCCAGAGCAGCGCCTGGGCGGTATTGTTGATATTTATTGCAAGATCGATGGTGTGGATGGAGAGTCGCAAGACGCCAAGCACCAGGGATGGATCCATGTCGAAGCGCTTGCGGGCGGCGTCGCCAATGCCGGTGCCTTTGCCTACGGCGGTGGCGGTGGCTCGGGCAAGGCCCAGTGGCAAGACATCACCATTCGCGGCAAGTTTGACAAGTGCTTTGCCACCTTGATGCAAAAGTGTGCGACCGGTGAACACATCGGCAAGGTCGAGATCTCCGCATGCAAGGCGGGCGGCGAACAGCAAGAGTTCCTCAACATCAAGATGGAAGACGTGATCATCTCGTCTCTGAATCTCTCTGGTGCTGAATCGACTGAACCCATGTTCGACTGCGGCTTCAACTTTGCCAAGGTCACCGTCACCGGCAAGGGCCAGGACAGCAAGGGCAGCATGGGTGGCGCGGTCACCGCGGGCTACAACGTCAAGCTCAACCAAAAGGTCTGAGCAGCTGGCACGCGCGCTCAATGGAGGGGCTATATGCCCCTCTTTTTCTTATCCTGTCTCCCCTATCCATCCCCACCATGTCCGAACTATCGCTTGTAGAAAAAGTCTCGCAGGTTCAGGGTGCCATCCGCCAAACGCCCTCTGACGACAAGCTACGCATCCATCTTTTTCAGCTGTATGTTCAACAGGGTTGGTGGCAAAAGGCCTTGGCACAGCTGCAGGTAGCAGCTCAGTTGAACGCGTCGCACAAGATGATGGCGCAAGCCTATCGCCTCGCCATCCGCGCAGAAATGGTGCGCGAAGAGGTATTCAAGGGGAAAAAATCACCCCATGTGCTGGGCCAACCGCTGCAGTGGATCAGCTACCTGATCGAGGCGCTGCAAGCAGATGGCCAAGGCCATTCTCAGCAAGCGCTGGAACTTCGGCTGCAAGCCCTTGACCAGGCAAGCGCGGTGGCCGGCCGGCTCGATGACCAGCCTTTTGGCTGGATTGCTGACACCGATTCCCGCTTAGGTCCGGTGCTGGAGGTGTTTGTCAATGGCGACTACTACTGGCTGCCATTTGAAGCCATCCGAGACATCACGATTGACGCCCCCGTTGACCTCCGCGACCTGGTCTGGCTCCCCGCGCAGATCACCCTGGTCAATGAGGGGCACCACGCCATGCTGCTGCCAACGCGGTACCCACTGCTGGACGGGCAGGCAGAAGATGGGCATCTGCAGTCCAGAGCGTCGACCTGGACGCCCATGGAGGGCGATCTTCTGCGTGGACAGGGGGTCAAGGTCCTGACCACAGACACCAGTGATGCCTCACTTTTGGATACGCGCGCCATCCATCTCGACAGCGCCCCAGAGGACTGAGAGCGGTTCAATCTATGCGCCAGGACGACCCCTCGCTTCCCAGCCATGGCAATGCCGACAACCTGCTTCCGACGCTTTTGGATCGGCTCACCGACCACGCGCCCCAGCGTCAGAACGACACGCTGTCGGAGATAGTGGTCTCTCGCAAGCAACTGCGCCAGATTATTTTGCGTGACCTGTCCTGGCTGCTGAATGCCACCAATGCCGATTCGGATGCCGCATTTCAAGAGTTCCCACAGGTCCGGCGCTCGACGCTCAACTATGGGCTGCCGGCGTTCTCAGGCAAGCGCGCATCCGATGTCAAACTCGGTGAGCTCGAAGATGAGATGCGCAGTGCCATCGCATTATTTGAACCCCGTGTGATGACCAGTACCCTCGCTGTGCGGGCCATTGTGTCTTCAGACAATGAGGCGGCCCACAACACCGTGGTGTTTGAGATTCGCGGCCAGATCTGGGCCTATCCCTACCCGATTGAGATGCTGCTTAAATCAAGTATCGATCTGGAGACCGGCTCGGTATCGCTGCTGGATCAATTAGGAGACAACTGATGGATCCCCGCCTGCTCGATTACTACAACCGCGAGCTGTCCTATATGCGCGAGCTGGGACAAGAGTTTGCGCAAGAACACCCCAAAATCGCAGGGCGTCTTGGCATCAAGGGGACCGACATTGCGGACCCGTTTGTCGAGCGTCTTCTGGAGAGCTTTGCGCTGCTGACCGGCCGCATCCAGTTGAAGATGGATGCGGAGTTCCCCCGGTTTTCGCAGCGACTGCTCGAACTGATCTACCCCCACTATCTGGCGCCAACGCCCGCCATGGGCATTGTGCGCATGCACCCGGGCAAGGCCGATAGCGGACTTACCGGGCCCTTTTTGGTGCCTCGCCATACGCTCCTGCGGGCGCCGGTCTCCCCAGGGCAGGTAACGGCCTGCCAGTTTCGAACTGCGCATGATGTTGAGCTGCTCCCCATTGCCATCGAGCAGGCTTGGATGGAGGGCAGCGCCAGCGACGTGCGCATTCCCCACAGCAACAAAAAGGTGGCCAGCAGTTTGCACCTGGCACTCGGCAGCACGGACGGGCGGCCAATCAGCCAATCGGGCTTTGACCGGCTACCCATCTATATTGGCGGCCCCTTGGAGCGAGCACTCTTGGTATTGGAGCTCATCTGTGGCCGCAGGGCCGGCGCGGCCCTTCAGTGGAACGAGGGTGGTCAAGCGCAACAAGTCTGGCTGTCGCCAGCACAGATCGAAGGCATGGGGTTTGAAGCGCAGGAGGCACTGATTCCCTATGGCTCGCAAGGATTCAGCGGCTATCGCATGCTGCAAGAATTCTTCGCCTGCCCGGATCGCTACCGGTTCTTCAATATCAAGGGCCTGGCCCCGCTTCTAGCTCGGGTGGCAGCCACACAGTTCAAGCTCGTTTTCTATTTTGACCGCAGCGCCACGGCGCTGGAAAAAGTCGTCGATGTGGATAGCTTTCAGCTGTTTTGCACCCCCGTCATCAACCTTTTTCCAAAGCGCGGGGACCGCATCGACATCTCGATGGCCCACTACGAGCACCACCTGGTAGGTGACAGGACACGGCCGCTGGACTATGAGGTCTATTCGGTATCGGCGATCCATGGCTTCTCCGCCGATAACACAGAAGTCCAGACTTTTCTGCCCATTTATGAAACGCTGGGTGCGCTCCAGCAGTCCCATGCGCAGGCCTATTTTTCGCTGCGAAGAGAACCTCGCAAACTCTCGGAAATCGGAAAAAGGCATGGCCCACGCACAGGCTATACAGGCAGCGAGGTCTTTGCACAGCTCGTCGACCGACAAGACACGCCCTACCCGCACGCACTCCACCGGATTGCGCCAGACATGCTGTGCACCAACAGGGATTTGGCATTGCTGATCAGCGCATCGGGAGAGCGTCAACTGCAGTTGACGGTGTCAGCACCGGTAAAACAAGTGGAGCTCTTGACAAGTCTGAGCAGACCCACGCCTGCCATCGCCGAGATGCGCGCGACATGGCGGCTGCTCAGCCACCTGCAGCTGAACTTCCAGACCCTGACCGATTCCAGTCCGGAGGAAGGGGCCAAAGTCATGCGTGAGTTGCTGAACCTGTATGCACTGTTGAGCCAGCAGGAAGGCGTGCAGCAAGCCGACTCCGTCTCGTCCATGCGCGTCTCTCCCATGCATGTCAGGGTGCCCCAGCCTGGCCCTATTCTCTTTGGCCGCGGTGTCGACATCCAGGTGGTGATCGACCAGTCCAAATTTGGTGGCAGCAGCCCTTGGCTGTTTGGTGCGGTGCTCGAGAGATTTCTCTCTCGCCATGTCAGCATCAACTGCGCCACGCGCTTGAAGCTAGACACGCTGCAGCATGGCCCCTTTGCCACCTGGCCGGCTCGCATGGGCCTGCGGCCCAACGCATAAGCATTACCGCCAGCGTCCAATATGGCTCCTTCGCAAAAACCACCAATGCCTGCAACTGGCAAACCCGGTAACCTTGAACGCATCCTGGACAGGAATAGGCAATCCCCGGAGTCGCTGGACCTGTTTGCGCTGCTCAGGCATATCGATGCCCGCAGCGACGGGGCCAGACTGGGCTACTCCCTCACACCGCGTGAGGATGGGGTGCGGCTGGGCCAGAATCCCTCGACCCTGTTTGCACCCTCGACCATTTTCAGTATCGACAACCCCAGGCGCGACCAGCGCCCGGTCATCAAGATACTGAGCTTTGGTGTATTTGGCCCCAACGGAGGCTTGCCGCTGCACCTGACCGAATATGTACGCGAGCGCCTGCATAACCACCAAGACAGCTCACCAGCAGATTTCATCGACATCTTCCACCATCGCCTCATCTCGCTCTTCTACCGGGCCTGGGCGGATTCACAATCCATCGTTCAGCTGGACCAACCGGGTATCGATAAATTCAGCTTTTATGCAGGCGCCTTGATCGGCATGGGATTTGAAGGCAGCTGGCAGCGAAACACCGTAGAAGACCATGCCAAGCTCCATGCGGCCGGCCACCTGGTGCGCTTGACCAGAAACCCCGAAGGTCTGGAAAACCTGCTGGCCCACTACTTTGGTACGCCAGCGCTGATCACAGAGTTCAGAAGCAACTGGATTTGCATCGACAACAGCGAACAAACGCGCCTGTGCGCCTCAGGCATGAACAACCAGCTGGGCCTGAACGCCGTTTCCGGGGCCAAAATACAAGATGTGCAAAGCAGATTTCGGATTGCGTTGGGCGCTATGCCGCTGGCTCTTTACGAGCGTTTTTTGCCCAGGCATCGCGGCAGTGCGCAAATCCGAGATTGGGTGCGGGACTACATCGGCATCGAAATGGATTGGGATCTGCAATTGCTTCTGGCCGCGAAGGAAGTCCCGCCATCCACCCTTGGGGGGCCTACGCGCCTGGGATGGACGACCTGGCTTGGGCAGCGAACATCCCAGCAGCCGGCCGATGAGCTGTGCCTGAACCCCGAAAAAGATGCCAACCGATTCGTCAGGCGCAAGCCCGCCTGACGAATCCCAAGCCTTAGTCAAACTGCAGCATCAGCCCTTGGTCAGTGGCAACCACCAGCTGCACATCAGACAGCGTTTGCCCGTTCATGGTGCGGCTCAGCACTTCTTTGCTGATACCCCCCAGGACGCTGGCAGAGAGAATGGCATCGACCATCCGGCCTCCTGACTCGATATCGGAGACCCGCTCAATAATGGCTTGCACAGCATCCTCTTGCCAGTGGAAGTGTGTGCCATGGTTGTTGCGCATGCGAGACCGGATTCGTTCGAGCTTGAGCTCTACGATCTTCGCCATCACGTCGGCGGCCAGCGGAAAATAAGGCACCACGGTCATGCGCCCCAGGAACGCGGCGGGAAATACCTTGAGCAAAGGCTCTCGCATGGAACTGGCGAGCACATGGGCTGGCGGCACCAGATCCGGATCACTGCACATGCTCATGATCAGATCAGACCCCACGTTCGACGTCAGAATGATGACCGTGTTCTTGAAATCAATCAGGCGGCCTTCGCCATCTTCCATAAAGCCCTTGTCAAAAACCTGGAAGAAGATCTCGTGCACGTCCGGGTGGGCTTTCTCGATTTCATCGAGCAGCACTACGCTATAGGGCTTGCGGCGGACGGCTTCCGTCAGCACACCGCCTTCTCCGTAACCCACATAGCCCGGGGGAGCACCTTTGAGGGTGGAGACGGTGTGGGCTTCCTGGAACTCACTCATGTTGATGGTGATCATGTTTTGCTCACCTCCGTACAAGGACTCGGCGAGCGCCAGGGCCGTTTCCGTCTTGCCCACGCCGCTTGGGCCCACCAACATGAACACACCAATCGGCTTGGAGCTGTCTTCCACTCTGGCGCGAGAGATTTGAATCCGCTGGGCGATGGTCTCCAAGCTATGGCCCTGCCCCACCACGCGTTTGCCCAAGGTATCAGCCAAGGCCAGCACGGCAGCGATTTCGTCCTTGACCATTCGGCCAACGGGTATGCCGGTCCACTCCGACACCACGGTTGCCACCGCTTGCGCATCGACAGCAGGTAACACCAAGGGCTGGTCCCCTTGCAGTTGACAGAGTGCAGCCTGCGCTTGTTCAAGCTGATGCACCAGGTCAAGACGCTCTGCCTCCGTTAGGGCTGGCACGGCGAACGCGTCTGCGTCCTGCAGATTCACGCCCTCGAGCGCAGCCGGTGGTTGGCTAAAGAGGCTCGCACCAGAGGCCTCTGATAGCGGCAACGGGATGGGCGATAAGCTGCCCAAAGCCGCCTTCTGGTTGAGTTTCTTGCGCAGGTCAAAGATCTGGTTGACGAGTAAATGCTCTTCAGTCCAGCGCTTTTGATGCGCTTGGAGCGATGCTTGCAAGGCATTGATCTGGGCTTCAATGGATAGCGCACGCTCCGCATGGCCAATGCCAATGGACTGCTCACGCATCAAAATCTCGCGCTCCGTGCTCAGCAAACCCATCTGCCGCTCGATCGCTTCAATACGCATCGGCGTCGCATGCTGCGTCAGCGATACACGGGCACAGGCGGTATCGAGCAAGCTGACGGCTTTGTCAGGGAGCTGGCGCGCAGGGATATAGCGATGCGACAACTGCACCGCAGCGTCCAGCGCCTCATCCAGAATCAGTACCTTGTGGTGCAGCTCCATTTGTGCGGTCATGCCTCGTAGCATGGCGACCGCCTTGTCCTCTGAGGGCTCCTGGATCTGCACCACCTGGAATCGGCGTGTCAGCGCAGGATCTTTTTCGATGTATTTTTTGTACTCTGCCCAGGTCGTGGCGCCAATGGTCCTCAGATTGCCACGCGCCAACGCCGGCTTGAGCAGGTTGGCTGCATCCCCCGTTCCCTGGGCGCCACCTGCGCCGACCAGGGTATGCACTTCATCGATGAAGAGAATGATCTTGTTGGCACTTGACTGGACCTCGTCGATGACTTGGCGAAGCCGCTGTTCAAACTCACCTTTCATGCTCGCTCCGGCTTGCAACAGCCCCACATCTAGCGTGTAGACCGCAACATCGCGCAGCGGCGGAGGAACATCGCCTGCGGCCACACGGGCGGCAAAGCCTTCGACAACTGCCGTCTTGCCCACACCTGCCTCACCCGTCAGCAGCGGGTTGTTCTGGCGCCGGCGCAGCAAGATGTCCATGATCTGACGAATTTCATCGTCTCGCCCAGTGACCGGGTCCAGCTTGCCCTCCAGCGCCTTGGCCGTCAGGTTCAGCGCGTATTTTTTGAGCGCACTGCCTTTTTGGCTGGCGCCGCTGACCGCCTGGCTCGCCTCTCCGGGCTGCGCATGCCCATCACCCGCGCCTTCATTCACCGACAGCGCATCTTCGGGAGAGCCCTTGATCCACTGCAGCAAGCCTTCCGCCACCTGGTCTGGCTGCAGCTTGCGGAACTCGGGCGACATGCGGTGCAAGACTGCACGCAGCTGCGTTGTTTTGAGAATGCCGACCAGCAAGTAGCCACTGCGAATGACCTCATCGCCATAGAGCAAGGTCGAATAGATCCAAGAGCGCTCAATGGCCAAGTCAATATGCTCCGAAAAATCGACGATGGCCGTGGCACCTCGGGGAAGCCGATCGAGTTCGGCCACGATATCTTTTTCCAAAGCCGCAGTGTTCACATGGAAGTGCTTTAGCAAGCGGCGAAAGTCAGAATCCTGGTCCTGTTGGATTTGTTGAATCCAATGCACCAGCTCGACATAGGGATTGCCTCTTATTTTGCAGGCAACCGTGGCAGCTTCAGCCGCCCCGAATAACTGCTTATTCAACTTCCCAAACAGATGGCTACGGCTGATTTCCGACATTTCGGCTCCTCAAGAAAAAGGTCATGCGATGAATAGCGCTCCGACCTATGGGCCAGATGACTTTGCGTCCAAGCCCAAGACCGAAGCGTGCTTTCTGACAGGTAGCGCTGCGCTGCACCGGACCGCAGCGATCCATCCATTGCACAAACAATTAATAACAACTATTGATTTATTTACAACAATCCAAAACAGCTATCATAGTCGAAACTATGCACTCAAACGCGCAAGACGGGAGCACGGACAGTGGAAGATTTCAAAGTGGATGTCGATTGGGCTGCACCTATTTCTGACAGGGAGCCTGCAGGAAAGAACGCCGAATTCGACACCAGCTACGCAGAACTTGAGACGGCCGTGCTTGTCAGCCCCGAGCAACAGTACGGTGACATGGTCATCGCCGCCAAAGATCCAGACTGGCAACAGGTACTGAAACTGGCGACCACCCTCTCTGCGGAAACCAAAGATCTGAGGGTGATGCTGTGGATGACCCGTGCGTTGACGCGTATGCATGGGCTGCATGGCCTGCACTACGGACTGCAGTGCATCAATACGGTGTGTGAGCATTTCTGGCAGCAGCTGCATCCACAGCTGGAAATCGATGGCGAAGCCGATCCCCATATGCGCTACAGCGTGCTCAGCGATTTGGGCGATGTGGGCGCACTGGTTGCCGATATGCGCCAAAGCGTGCTGCTCCCCAGCCATCTTGGAGCGTTCAGCATCAAGGACCTGGAGCGGTTGATGGACAACGGCTCGCTGGAGGTCAATGGCGTTTCGGTGACGCAAACACAAATCGGCCAGATCGTTCAAGAGCAAGCCCAGTCCAACCGCGCTGAGCTGATTGGCATGCCAGCGCGGATCATCGGCGAAATTGGTGCTCTTCAACAGCGCTGCTTGCAAGAGCTTGGCAGCGAATACGAGCCCAACCTGCAGGCGCTGACGCGCCCGCTGGAAAAAATTCGCAGACTTCTCGACAGCTGCAGTGGCCCTGAGGAAACTTTGCTGCAGCCAAACCTAGATGCGGGCACCAACGAAGTCTCCACACCGGGCTCCATGGTGGTGGCCACCGGCCCTATTCAGTCGCGCAGGGACGCAGTGCGCCAGCTGGAGCTGGCTTGCCAGTACCTGGAGCAATACGAACCCACCAACCCTGCGCCACTGCTGGTTCGCCGCGCGATCAAGGTCATGGAGATGAGCTTCATGGACATCGTCAAAAACATGGCACCTGACGGTCTCAACCAGGCCATGTTCATTACTGGTGCTGAAGCTTCTGAAGACTGAGCGCACTTCAGGCTATGACTTTTTGAATGGGGTATGCCATGTTTTTGCAGTTAAGAGCCCATGTGGCCTATGCCAACGGTGCTGAAAATGTCGTGCACCATGTCTTTGACACGCAAGGGGGCACCATCGGCCGCGATCCGCATTGCCAGATGGTGCTGCAAGACCCGTATAGACGCATATCCCGCATCCAGGCCCAAATCGTTTTTGAGGGCGCGCAGTTCAGGCTGATCAATGCCAGCACGTCCAACCCCATCTATGTGGACGGACAGGAACTCAACCCGGGTGCTGCCAACGCAGTAGAAGCGGGCTCTTGCTGGCGCACGGGCAACTACGCAATTACCGTTGAGCACATCGGCGATGCGCCCCTCCCGGGCTCCGGCACCCAGCCACCCAACCATGGCATCCAGCAAGCACCTGCCCCGCTGGGCCACCAGGAAACGCCTGTGGAAATCGCCTTTGCATCCGAAGGAGGTCAAGGCCCTTTTGCCGATTTGTTAGCCCAGCCGGTAGAGCCACCGATAGCGCCGCCATCTGGCGCGGCAGAGCCGGATGCATCAGCAGACACTGCGCAGCATGCGCCCGCACCAACACCAGCCAGGCACGCCGAAGAAGCGCCAGCGCTACCGGCCTCCCTTCCCGATCCCTTCTCGGACGCGGACAAGCCAATACCACAAGCGCTCCCAAGACCGCCCGATACGATGTCACTGGGCACCGACCCGTTTGCCGACCTACTGGCGGCGCCCCTGAGCAGCCAGGTCGCTGCGGCGCCGTACCAACGCCAGCACGCCGGCATGATTCCGGAAGACTTCAATCCTCTGGCGCTCCAAGGCGTATCACCCCGCAACACAGCCGATCCGCTGGGCCAGATGGATAGCCCGGCCAGCTTTGGTGACATGTTCGCCGAGCAGACCGTGGACGCCAGCTTCCAGCCCAGCGAAGGCAATATTTCCGAGCTGACCCAAGACCCGCTCAATGGCAGGCAACACCAAGGGCTGGTCGACGCATCCCACACGCTCGACCCTTTGGAGCTGTTTGCCAAGCAGTCCGCCGACGCCATGCTCAACCCGGAAGCCATGTTCCAGGACCGGGCCAGTCAATCCCCGGCCTTGGCAGACCACCGAGTAGAGATGGGTGCGTATTTTCGCGCGCCTCGCGCCTATGACCCAAGCCCATCGCCGCCAGCTGCTGAGACAGCAGTGTTGCAAGATCCTGCGGCTGCACATGCAGACGAAGCGCAGACATCCTGCCCTGCTGCACCAGCCCTACTGGAGGGTGGTCCGGGCGGTGGCAACGTACTGGAACCGCTTTTCGACATCGCTTCGTCAAGCGCTGGCCTAGAAGCGCCAGCTGTGGCAAATGCCCTGCATGGTGGATCGGCCCTGGATGGGCAAGCGCCCACCGAAGAGCGCGGGCATTGCCATGCGCCGCCCGATCAGGCCCTCGCCATGGACTTGCGTGGCGTACTGCAGCACCCCAGGGCAGATACCGAAACCGCCGCAGCGACGGGACCTGCGGGCGACCCGCGCGTCAATTCAGCACCAGCGTATTCATCTGCAGCAGAGCCTGCCTCAGACATTCCAGCGCCCTCGGCCACAACACAAGCACAAGCACAAGCACCACAACCTAGCGAGCAGGCCGATGTGGCACAAGCGCTGTTGCTGGGCTTCAAAGCAGGTGCGGGGCTGAGCGAATGCCGGTATCCAGAGACACTGACACCGGAGCTGATGCATGTCATCGGCAGGATGCTGGGCACCTCGGTACAAGGCTGCATGGACCTGCTGGGCTCGCGCGCAGCCGCCAAGCAAGAAGTCCGGGTATCGGTCACCCTGATCAATGCCGAGGCCAACAATCCGTTGAAGTTTCTACCCACCGCTGACTCCGCACTGGCGCAGATCTTTGGCCCACGTATGCCCGGTTTTCAAGCGGGGCCGGAGGCCCTTGTAGACGCCTTTCAGGACTTGCGCAGCCACGAAATGGCCATGATGGCAGGCACCCAAGCCGCTGTGCGCGGGCTGCTCGACCGGTTTTCGCCAAGGCATTTCAACGAGCAGCTTCAGGCCCTGGGCCGCAACAAGACGCTGTTTGCCGCCCAGCGCCAGGCGCGTCTTTGGGAACTGTACTGCAGCCACTATGAGTGGCTCAAGGAAGAGATGAAAAATCAAAGCCCTACGGCATGGGGCAGCGAGTTTCTCAGCGCTTACCAAGCTGAGGCAGCGAACCACCATGAGGACCATTCCCAATGACCGGGCAAGCCCACCCATGCGCACAGTCATCCCTGGCGCTCGTACACCACTCCCTCAGCCACAAGGGGGACCGCAGCTACAACGAGGACGCCTATTGCCATGTCCGGGACAAACATGTCGTGTCCTTTGCGGTAGCTGATGGCATGGGCGGTGCCGCTGGTGGCGCCCAGGCATCACACCTGGCCATGCAGGCCGTCAGAGCCGCAGTCTTGACGCTTGACCCCGAGCAGTTCAGCGCGCAACTCCGGGCGATGTCGCAACGCATCCAGGATGAGCAACAAAGCAACCCCCGGCTCAGGCAGATGAGCACGACGGTGGTCGAATTGCGCATCGATACCTATGCCCAAAAGGCCGTCTGGGCCCACTGGGGCGACTCACGCATGTATTGGTTTCGTGCCACAGAGCTCATGGCCATGACGGTGGACCACAGCGTCGTGCAGAGCCTGGTCAGTGCGGGCCTGCTCTCGGCCCAAGAGGCCAGATCCTACCCCCAAAAAAATGTACTGCTGGGAGCCGTCGGCGCCAACAGCGAGGTCGGCCCAGACGTCCTTGCCGCACCGGTCGACGTGGCAAGCGGCGATGCATTTCTCTTGTGTACCGACGGTATCTGGAACTGCCTCGCACCTGAAGATATTGAGGCATCGTTGAAAAAGTCAGGCTCGGTGCAGGCCTGGGTCAGCGATCTGATGGACCAGGTCGAGCGCGTAGGCCAGGGCAGCAACGACAATTTCACCGCCACTGGCGTGTGGATCACCAGTGATGGAGAGCAGACCCTGCTGTTGCGATAGGCCTGCTCAGCTGCTTCTGCCATAGCATGGGCTTGGCCGTGGCGAAGCCCATGTCGCTATGCCCTAGCGCAAATAAAACCTAAACCGCGCCCCCGCTTCCCCTGCCCCGCTCAGCAGCTCGATCGAGCTGTCATGCAGCTGCAGAATGCGGTGCACAATCATCAGCCCCAAGCCACCAGACCGCCCATCGCTTTGGCTGTGCATGCGGCTCAAGGTGGGGCGTTCGAACAGGCTGTCGCGCAGCGCGGGGGGGATGCCTGGGCCGTTGTCCTGCACGGTCACGCTGATGCGGCCCTGCTCTGCGGCACGCAGCTCCACCTGAATATCCCCGCCTGGCGGCGTGGCGCGGATGGCGTTGTCGATCAGGTTGACCAGCACGCGTTCGAGCATGCCCAGATCAGCGGTGACGGGGGGCAGATCCGGATCGATCACCGCGTGCAGGCGCTGTGCCTTGGCTTCGGCGGCCAGCTCGAACTTCTGGAACACGTCCTGCAGCAGATCGGGCAGAAAGAAGCGCTCGGGCTCGGGCTTGACCACGCCGTATTCCAGGCGCGCCAGCTCAAACAGTTTTTGCGCCAGATCACCGACCTTACGGCTTTGGTCCAGTGCAATGCCCAGGTAGCGGCGGCGCTCATCGGGCGACAGCACATCGGCCTTGATCTGCAAGGTCTCCAGATAGCCATGCAACGAGGTCAATGGCGTGCGCAGGTCGTGGGAGATATTGGCGAAGAGCTCGCGCCGCTGCTGGTCTTGGCTGCGCAGCTTTTGCCACTGCTCCCAGGTGCGTTGCGCCAGCTGTGCAAAGGCCTGGCTGAGCAACGCTATATCGGCTCCGCCATGGGCGGCCTTCTGCAGCTTGGCCTGCGCCTGGGGCAGGTCGGCCAGGCCATCGGTTTGCAGCTCTTGCACCGCGGCCGTCAGGCGACGCAGCGGCCGGGTGATCAGGCCAAAGGCCACAGCTGCCGCGACCGCGCCCAGCACCACCACGACCAGCAGCGACCACAGCAGTGTGCGCAGCGCGCCGTCGCTGCTCACGCGGGCAGCCAGGTTGTCACGGCCCTGACCTTGCAGGATCACATAGACATAGCCAGATCGCTGGCCGCCCTGCATCAAGGGCGCGGCGCTGAACACCTTGCGCTCGGTCATGCTGCGGGGATCGTCTCCCAGCACGGGCAGCGCCGCGCCGCTGAACAGGCGCTGCAAGGGCTCCAGATCAACCTTTTGGCGCAGTATCTTTTCTTGCGGCGCATCGTAGGCCTGGATGGCGCCGCTGTCGTCGAGCAGGTAGACCTCGACGCTCGGGTTAACCTGCATCAGCTTGCCAAACAGCTCGCGGCTGGCGCCGGCATTCAGGCCATCGGCACGCATCAGCTCCGGGTATCGAGCGATGCGTGCGGCCAAATCCTGCGACAGGCGCTGCACCACCTCTTGCTCGCGCTGATCCGACACCCGCATCTGCAGCAAGACCGTCGCCGCACTGCAGGCGAGCAGCAGCAGCACAAAGACCAGGGTCAGGCGCTGGGCCAAGGTGGTGGATGCGAGCCTCATGGCGTCTCCTCCGCCCATTTGTAGCCATGGCCCCATACCGTCAGAATGCGCTTGGGGCTGCCCGGATCGGCTTCGATCTTGGTTCGGAGGCGGTTGATATGGGTATTGACCGTGTGCTCGTAGCCATCATGGCGGTAGCCCCAAACCTGGTTGAGCAGGTCAAACCGGGAAAACACCTTGCCGGGGTTGCGCACAAAAAAATGCAAGAGGTCAAACTCCCTCGGTGTCAGCTCCACCTGGGTGCCACCCAGCTTCACCTCGCGCGATATGGGGTCAATCTCCAGATGGCCGAGCACCAGCACACCCGCATCCAGCCGGGCGTTCTGCGCCAAGGCCTGGCTGCGGCGCAGCAGCGCGCGCACCCGCGCCACCAGCTCCAGCACCGAGAAGGGCTTGGCCAGGTAGTCGTCCGCGCCCAGCTCCAGCCCCAGGATGCGGTGCATCTCGCTGGAGCGGGCACTGGTGATGATGATGGGCACGTAATAGGCCATCGCGCGGGCACGCCGGCAGATCTCCAGGCCATCCACCCCGGGCAGCATCAAATCCAGCACCAATGCATCCCAACCGCCCCGCTCCAAGGCCTGCATGCCCGCGTCGCCATCGGCCATGTGCACCACCTCATAGCCTTCATCGCGCAGATGCAATTGCAGCAGCTCCGCGATGGGGGCATCGTCTTCCACGATCAAGATACGTTTGCTGGGGTTCATGCTGTCATTGTGCGGTACATGGGGCGGTCTGCTGGGATCGGCACTTGGCGGCAAACCCAGGCGCCGCGCCCGCAAACACTGGAGGCAAGCGCGCTTGAGTGGCCAATCCAGTCAGACCCTGGCAGCCTTGGCCGCCGCCTGCATCTGCTTGCGCTTTTGAAAAACCCAGCGTGCCGCCAGCAAGCCGGCAAGAATCAACCCGTAGAGCCACACCTCGGCAAAGTTGTTCTTACCCGAGCGCATCCACCAAAAGTGCAGCACGGCCAGCGCAGCCGCCCCATACACCGCGCGGTGCAGCATCTGCCAGCGCTTGCCGCCCATGCGCCGGATGATCTTGGGCACCGAGGTAATGGCCAGCGCCAGCAGAATCAGCCAGGCCAAGGTGCCCACAAGGATAAAGGGGCGCTTGATCAGGTCGTCGACGATCGCGGGCCAATCCACCCCCATGTCAAACACCACATAAGCCAGCCAGTGCAAGCTGGCGTAGAAGAAGGCATAAAGGCCCAGCATGCGGCGGTAGGCCGCCAGCCCGTTCCAGCGCAGCCACTGCCGCAAGGGGGTGACTGCCAGCGCAAAGCAGATAAAGCGGATGGCCCAGTCGCCCAGCGAACGCAGCAGTGCCTCAGCCGGGTTGGCCCCCAGGCCATCGGTGGCTGCCAGATAAAACAGCCAGGCCGCTGGCACCAGGCATAACAAGTGCAGCAGCAGCCGCTGCACAGCTTTGGCAGAAAAACGTGAAGGCTTGGGCATCGGCATGTACGCGTCAGTAGTTCTTGCGCAGATCCATGCCAGCGTACAGCTGGCCCACCTGGGCTTCGTAGCCATTGAACAGCAAGGTCTTGTGGCGCTTGGCAAACAGGCCGCCTTCACCAATGCGGCGCTCGGTCGCCTGGCTCCAGCGCGGATGCGGCACATCGGGGTTCACATTCGAGTAAAAGCCGTACTCATTGCGCGCCGCCTTGTTCCAGGCGGTGCCCGGCTGCTTCTCCACCACACGGATGGTCACGATGCTCTTGGCGCTCTTGAAGCCGTATTTCCAGGGCAGCACCAGGCGCACCGGTGCGCCGTTTTGCGGGGTCAAGGTTTTGCCGTACATGCCAAAGGCCAGCAGGCTGAGCGGGTGCATGGCCTCGTCCATGCGCAGGCCCTCGGTGTAGGGCCAGTCGAGCACACTGCTGTTCAGGCCAGGCATCATCTTGCGATCGGCCAAGGTGACGAACTCCACATACTTGGCGCTGCCTTGCGGCTCCACCTGCGCCAGCAATTTGGACAGCGAGTAGCCCACCCAGGGGATCACCATGGACCAGCCCTCAACACAGCGCAGGCGGTAAATGCGTTCTTCTTGGGCGCTCAGCTTGAGCAGCTCTTCGATATCAAAGGTCTTGGGTTTGTTGACCAGGCCTTCGACCCGCACCGTCCAGGGCCTTGTCTGCAAGGTGTGGGCGTAGCGCGCCGGGTCGCTTTTGTCGAGGCCAAACTCGTAGTAGTTGTTGTAGGTGCTGGCATCCTGGAAGGATGTGGGCGTCTCCATCGATATCGCACCGGGCACCGTAGAGCGAACGGTGCTGATTGCTTGCGTGCCATCGGACTTGGCGGCTTGCGCCCAGGCGCCGCCTGCGGCCAGCGCCGTGCCGCCTGCCGCACCGAATTTGAGCAGGTCGCGACGGCTCAGATACAGATGCTGAGGCGTGATGTCGCTGCTGCTGCCGTGGTCAAAGCCCGCGTTGTTGGTACGTATCAGCATGGGTATCGCTCCTGAAGTCGGTAGATGCAGATGAGGCCGGCCAGCAGGCCTGCCTCGGTTACCTCTAATAGACACTATCTTCAGCGCAAAGATCTCAAGCGCTGCTCAGTATTTGTTAAACAAAAAGTTATAAATACAGCGGACCACGGCTGCTTGACTGCCAATGACGCTCTGCAAAACCCCATGCCGTGGTCCGCATGCAGACGCGGGCGGCCACATGCATTTCACTGGGCAAAGATTTTGCAGAGGAACGCTCACCGTTCTTTTTCAAGCTGGGTCATTGAGTTTCGCTATATTAAACCATGGTTGGGAATAGCTTCATCCTCCAGCCACTTCAGCACCTGCGGCGCAATCTTGGGTGCCATGCTGTTGAGGGCTTCGCGGGACATGGGAGCGCCACTGGGATGAATCAGTTGAAACCCGAATACGCAGCCACGGACAGCTCCTTCAGCGGCCCCCATTCCGATACCCACGTGACGAATTGAGGACAGCCGATGCCCAGAATAAGAACTATCAAACCTCCTGATAGGCGTGTCATCATCAGCATCTCTACCTACTTTCGTCCAGCGCCCATCATTGCTACGAAATCTCATTTGATACACACCTGCTGTAGCTTCCGCAGTAACCCTATTGATATATTTTCCCACCCGCACATTGTGGGAATTACTGATTCTGGAGCCGGAACTCATGACACTGCCATCTTCATACATCGCATCAAAACCGAATATAAAACGCGTGCGCCATTGCATTCTATCCCAGACTTCAAGGCTACTCAGCGGGGAGGATGGACGCCTCCACACTGGAATAACATCAGGCCTGCTATTTTTTCGCCCCAACCAGCCAATGACGGGCGTAAATATCTCGCGATCGAGTTTAATACGAGATTTACCAGGATAGCGAATCGGATCAAGATTCGCCCAGGTATCTCGCAGGTCAAGCACCGTCAACTGATATTTTGTTTTCTCTATCAGCATCGCGGACAAAGGCATGTTTTGCGCCAAGCCGACGGTAGAGTGCGGGTTATCTCTGCGCGCTTTATCGATGGTGGACGAGGCGTGGGTATCCACATAGATGGTATACCGTCTGATCAGCACAACCATTTCACTGGTGTATCTAGCCACAAGCCCGTCACTCAGACCAATATCTCGTCCTTTGAGCACCATATCTCTCAGCAATGCCAAATGAAGGGTAGCAGCGATCGCAAACAGAGGCAGCAGCGCAGCCTCCTCTCCTCTGACTTGAAACCCCGGAACCATGGCCGTAAATTGCGTATTGGCAGCGATGCTTTGAGCCCTAATTTCGTCACTATTTCCACTTTCAATAGCAATCTTATAGAGGCGACTGACTTCAGAAAGACCGACCAGATCCCTCTGAGCCAATCTCAACAATGCATCTGAAATCCTGGCTCTCATCAGGCGGTTCCACATCTGCTCCGGTGACTCACCAGAACTGGGTATAAACGATGCACCCAAAAATGACAAAAATCCGCCGATCACCGGGACTGCAAACGCACCAATGAGAATGCTCTCTCGTAAAACATCATAGATATCCCCCGCCAAACCAGACTGACGTACTTCGTCTTGCATAGGCAAATCATCATTGGCATAGACAAGCCCCGCAGTTGATAAGACAGATGCCCCAGCTGCGGCTCGTTGTATGAAAACTCTGCGCCCTGATGATGTCTCGAATTTTGCTTTTTTCATCGCTCATCTCCCACAATCCAGCTGATTAATATCAGCGTAGATTGATCACAACCAATAATAATATCCGGCACGCTTAAGGATACTTTGCACTTGCAGGCCAGAACGTTGGTAGCCAACTATAAATTATGTAGACATTGCTCACCTCCTCTGCCTAAAAGGCAGTCATCAATCCACTGAACATTGAACCAACCTTCCACTAGGATGGGCCGATACTAATAGACTGAAATTTTTGGTGCTCACATCAATTGTCTGTAATTGCTACCAACTCAATAAGACGATCTATTCAAGCCATACATTTAGCCGATCAAAATTTATCAGAACATGCTTCGCGTACCCCACACCTTCATGCCTGCATGCTCCTAAATCTCATTTTTGATTCTCTACAAACTGTCACCTGCTCCGCACCTGTGACCGGATAGTTGTCGCCAAGCTGCACCTGAAAAATCGTGGGGACTGACTAGTAAATCCAAACAAATACTTACACTTGTATAGGCATACTCCGCACTTGCTATAAAAACCTTTTGATGCAATATCACCATGCAGATTACTGCGAAGCAATCCACTTAAGACTCGATAGAAACAAGGCACTCGGTATTCATCAGTACGACCTCGCTGTGAGACAGTGAAGACCTGTTCAAAGTCCCCTACCCACTGCATTCAGCATCTTGGTGAATCAGAATCGCTGTCTGAACGACGTCAGTTGCGAGCGTTGCAACGCCCTCAGTGAGGTGCAGGAGAGTGAATGCAGGGGAAGGCTCCGTGCAAGGTGGAGCCGTATGTCATGTTCTGTGCCGCGCTGCGCCGGATCAGAAGCAGAGCCTGTGGGCCATACCGCTCCTCTAGTTGCCCAAGTGGCGCACAGTGCCTGCGTACTTTTCGATGTGGAACATATCCGGCGCAGCGATCTGCCTGTTGCAGGCATAAAAATCGCGACGCTGTGAGCGTGCAGCTAGGTGTCCCAGACATTCTGGATGGACAGGTCACCGTGCAGATCGCCAAGCAAAGTGGACGACACAGGTGGAGGGTGATGCCCTAACGCAGGGCAGTCCAGCGCAGCCTCAAGTGGCTGGTGATGCGCAAGCGATGGAGGAAAAACTGCGAGCTTGCCCAACAGCAGTCCGCAGCTCCTCCATTTGGCCTTGTTGGCCTTGTTGGCGCTACAGCGCAAACGACGGCGAACAGGCGCTTAGAACTTATAGCGCGCCGACAGGTAATAGCTGCGCGGATCCCCATACACGCCCGTGCCATACGAGCCCATGCCCGGCATATAGGTCTTGTTCAGCACATTGCTCAGGTTCAGCGCTACCGACAAGTGCGAGTCCACCTCCCAGCGCGCCATCAGGCCCAGCAAGGTGTAGGCCGGCTGGGTGGCGCGCCACTGGGTGTCGCCCGCTTGCTGGTAGTAGGTCTCGCTCTGCCAGCTAAGCGACCCGCCCACCGTCACGGGGTTCCACTGGCCGGGCAGGCGGTAGCTGGTGCTGAGCTTGACCAGGTGCTTGGGCTGGTTGGTGTTGACGGCGCTCAGGATCACATCGGGCTGGTAGCCCAAGGTGGACTCGCGGTAGGTGTAGCCCGCATACACATTCCAGGCCGGGGTGACCTGGCCGGAGACCTCCATCTCCACGCCCCGGCTCTTGACGCCCTTGGCCGCGATGTAGATTTCTTCGCCAGTGGCGGGGTTGGAATCCACATACTGCGCGGCATTGTTTTGCTGGGTGTGGAACAGCGCGACCGAGGTGTTGAGCTTGTCATCCAGCGGCGCGCCCTTGATGCCGATCTCCTGGCTCTTGCCGCTGAGCGGCGGCAGTGCCGCACCGCCCGCATCCTTGTAGTAGGTCTGCGGGTTGAAGATATCGGTGTAGCTCGCATAGGCCGACCACTGCTTGCTGAAGTCATAGACCACGCCGGCATAGGGAATGACCTTGTGGTTTACCTTCAGCCGGTCGTTGAGCGTGTAGGCGCTGCTTGCCAGATCGGTCTCGCCATCGACCAGGCGGTACCAGCTCAGCCGCGCGCCCAGGATGACGGACAGCGCATCGGTGGGGCGCAGGCGCACAGCACCAAACGCACCTTTTTCGGTGACGCGGGTATCGCGGTCGCTGATGCGATTGAATTGCGGCTCCGGTGCATTGCCTTGCCATTCAAAATAATTGTCCACGGGGTCGTAGCTGGAGGTATAGCCCGGCGCGCCACGGCGCCCGCGCGACCAACCCGCCCCCAAAGTCAGCTCATGGCTGCGGCCCAGCAGCTCGAACGGGCCTGACAGCACGGCGTTGAGCGAGTCGGTGGTCGAGGTGGTGGGGATTTTGACTGAGAGTCGGTTGATGCCCTGCCCCGTCACCG
Source organism: Comamonas sp. MYb69 (assembly GCF_037479315.1). Classification (NCBI taxonomy): domain Bacteria; kingdom Pseudomonadati; phylum Pseudomonadota; class Betaproteobacteria; order Burkholderiales; family Comamonadaceae; genus Comamonas; species Comamonas sp. MYb69. The sequence goes on along the minus strand of NZ_JBBGZG010000010.1, from coordinate 204,523 downwards.
GATCGAGCTCCCCATAGGCCGCCACACCCACCTTTACATCACGGCTTTGGCGCAGGTGGCTGCCAGCCAGCTCCAGCTTCCAGCCGTTGTCAAACACATGTTTCAGATCGGCAAACAGGTTGCTGCTGTCGTTGTTCCAGTACGACCAGCGCGTAGCCGGGTTGAGCGAGGTCGGGAAATGCGTCTGCCGGCCATCCGAGAAAAACAGCGGCAGATGGCCATAGCTTGCGCCGTCAGCACGGGTCTGCATGTAGTCAATGCCCAGCGCTGCCGTGGTATGGGGCGCCAGGTCGGCCTCCACAATGCCATAGAGGTTGCGGGTATCGCGGCTGTAGTAGTTCACATGCGAATCGGCATTCTGCGCGGCGGCCACCATGCGCGCCCGCACGCTGCCATCGGCGTTCAGGGGTCCGGATACATCGGCCACACCGCGTTGCTTGCTCCAGGATCCCACACCACCTTCCAGCGAGGCCTGGAACTCCTTGGTGGGCCGCTTGCGCACCAGATTGACCACTGCACTGGGGTTGCCAGCGCCGGTCAACAGGCCGGTAGCACCTTTGACCACCTCCACCCGGTCGTAGATGGCGCTGTCAGCCAAAGACGTGGTGTACTGGCTGGCCGAGTCCATCGTATTGGGCATGCCGTCAAACTGGAAGTTCTCGACGGTAAAGCCGCGCGAGTAGAAGGTCGCGCGCTCGCTGTCATTGCGGCCCACGGTAATCCCGGTCACCTTGTCCAGAATCTCGGGCAGGTTGCTCAGGCCCTGGTCGTCCATCTGCTGGCGAGTGATCACCGTCACCGACTGCGGTGTCTCACGCAAGGACAAGCCCATGCGCGTTGCCGTGCTGGATTCCGCTGCCGTGTAAGAACCCGTGTGCTCCGAAGCAGCCACCCGGTCGGCCTGGGCCTGCACCACCACCGGCGCCAGCACCATCTCGCCCGCCACCGGGGCCTGGCTGGCCGCCGCGCGCTTGCGCAGCACATAAGAGCGGTCGCCCGCAGGCACGGCCTCCAGCCCGGTTCCCGCCAGTAGCAGCTGCAGTGCCTGGGCCACGGGCAGCTGCCCGCGCACGCCGGGCGATTGTGCGGCGCTCAGCAGCTCGGGCGTGCCGCTGACGCTGACACCGGTTTGCGATGCAAAGGCCACCAGCGCGGCTGGCAGTGGCCCGGCCGGCACCTGCAAGGATTGCACCGCGCCCGCAGGTGCAGTGGCCTGCTCGGCGGCGGTTTGGGCATGGGCCGGCACGGCCAGCCCCAGCATGGCGCTGACGCCCATGGTGATGACGGCGGCTTGCACCGCGCGGGCCAGGGTCGATGGCATGGGCTGCGCTCCCGCTGGGGTGGGGTGAGGACGATAAGAAACGGTTGGCATAAGGCTTCCTGCTTGGGGTCGGTACAGATGAATTCGCTGTCTCTATGCAGGACAGCCGACCGCACCCAAAGGGGCCAACTTGGCAGAAAATTTTTAAAAGTGCTGTGTAAAGTTCAGTGCGACAAGGGCAGCACCGTGATCCAGTAAGGAGTTCGGGCACTGATCTGCACCGGCAGCAAATGGGCCAGGTTGGCCAGCACCGCGTCGGTATCGGCCAGCTGGAACGCGCCCGAGATGCGCAGCGCCGCCACCTGCGGGTCGCAACGCAACCAGCCTTTGCGGTAGCGGCCCAGTTCGGCCAAAAAGGCATCCAGGCGCATGTTGTCGGCCGCCAGCACACCTTGCGTCCACTGGCTGGCCCCGGCCTGGGCGGCCTGTGGCTGTCCTGCTTCGCGGTCGCTAAAGCGCAGCTGCTGGCCGGCCTGCAAGCGCAGTGCTGCAGCGCCGCCGCGTGGCCGCACCTCCACCGCATCCTGCTGCACGGCCACATCGCTGTAGCCATCACCACAGCGCACACTAAAGCGCGTGCCCAGTGCACGTACCTCACCCTGCTCGGTGGTCACCATAAATGGCCTTGCGCTGGCCTGCGGATCGGGGGCTGTCTCCACATAGAGCGCGCCAGCGCGCAGATGGATGCGGCGCTGCAGCGCATCGAACTGCACATCGGCGGCACTGGCGGTGTCCAGCACCATGCGGCTGCCATCGGCCAGCGTCCAGCTGCGCCATTCGCCAGTGGCGGTGGCGTGGCTGGCCGTCCACTGCTGCATCGGGGCCATGCGCCAGGCCAGCCAGCCCGCGGGCACCGCCGTGATCAGCACTGCCAGCGCGCGCACGGTATCACGGCGCGTGGCACGGCGCTGGGGCCGCGTCAGCGCGGGCGAGCCCAGCGATGCCGGAATGGAGCCCGCCCGCAGGCTGACGGCCATCGCCCGCTGCCAGGCACGCTCATGCGCAGGCGATTGCGCCCGCCAGCGTGCCAGCGCGGCCTGCGCATCGGCGCTGCCGGCCTCCTCTTGCAGACGCACAAACCATTCGGCCGCCTGCATCGCCACCTCGCGGGTGATGAGGGGCGTGGCCGCAGGCGCGGGCACGGGCGCGGGCGGCGGATTCCAGACGCTCATGGCGGGCACCTCAGTCCGCCAGCAAAATGCACTCGGCCATGGCCTGGGCCATGTAGCGCTTGACCGAGCGCAGGCCCACGCCCAGCACCTGGGCAATCTCGGCATAGGTCAGGCCGTCGATCTGCGAGAGGATAAACACCGCCCTTACCTTGGCCGGCAGTGCATCGAGCATCGCATCGACCTCCTGCAAGGCTTGCAGAATGGCCAGTTGCCGCTCGGGCGAGATGGCCTCGGGCTCGGGCAACACCGCCAGCGCCTGCAGATAGGCCTGCTCCAGCGACTGCCTGCGCAGGTGGTTGACCAGCACATGCTTGGCCACCGTGGCCAGGTAGGCACGCGGGGCGCGCAGCGCAGCGGCCGGCGGCGTAGCCGCGCTGGCATCGCCATGGCTGGCAGCGGGGCTCAGCAGCCGCACAAAGGTGTCTTGCGCCAGGTCTGCAGCCTGGTGCGCATCACCGAGCCGGCGGCGCAGCCACCCTTGCAGCCAGCCATGGTGCTCCACATAGAGCGCGGCAATATCGGGCAGCACGGGCGCAGGCTGCAGGGGCACGGGGCTGGTCGCAGTCATGGGGCACACCGCAGTCCGGCTCTCAGCGCTTAGAAGTCCACACTGGCGCTGACCGTGAAGGTGCGCGGGTTGGACAGCACCAGGTAGCCGGTCGAACCCACCGAGGCCCAGTAGTTGCGGTTGGCTGCGTTCTCCACGCGGGCACGCAGGGTCACCAGGCGGCCATCGATTTCGGTCAGGTAGCGCGCGCCCAGGTCAAAGCGGGTCCAGCCTGCCACCTGCAAGGTATTGGTCGCATTGGCATAGCTGCTGCCAGTGGCCACCGCGCGGCCATCCAGGCTCAGTCCACGTACGCCCGGCACATCCCATTCCAGGCCCAGATTGCCTTGCTGGCGGGGCACGCCAATCACGCGCTTGCCGGCATTCGGGTTGTTGCCATCGGCTAGTTGCTTAGCATCCAGCCAGGTGACACCGCCCAGCACACGCAGGCCGCGTGTGACCTGGCCAAACACATTCAGCTCCAGGCCACGGTGGCGGTCCATGCCTTCAGGGCCGTAGACGCCCGAGATGGAATTGCGGAACACACGCGGCTTGTCGGTGGTGAACCAGGCCAGGCCCGCGCCGATATCGCCACCGTCCCACTTCAGGCCCACTTCCTTTTGCTTGGAGACATAGGGCGCCAGCGCCGCGCCGGCATTGGCCACCGGCAGGCCCGAAGACAGCGCCGGTGCAATCTCGCCCGGGGTCAGGCCTTCGATGTAGTTGGCGTAGAGCGATACCCGCTCGGCCGGCTTGAAGACCACGGCCGCCATCGGGCTGGTGCGGCTCTTGTCCACCTTGGGCGCTGCAATGCCGGTGTTGTAGGCAAAGGTCTGCGTCTCGATGGTCTGGTGGCGCACACCCAGCGTGAGCAGCAGGCGCTCATCGAACATCGACAGGGTGTCCGACAAGGCCAGGCTCGACAGCTTGATGCGGGCCTGCACGGCCGGGTCGTCCAGATTGTTCGAGCTGGTGCCCAAGGGCGGTGCCGCGCCATAGACCGGGTTGTACAGATTGGTGGCCAGCGCGCTGGCTGCGGGCTGCGAGTAGAAAGCGTTCTTGCGCTTGTCCGAGAAAGCCGAGGCTGCCAGCACGATGCTGTGGCCAATGCTGCCGGTGGTCAGCTTGCCGCGCAGGCCGACTTCGCCGGTGAAGATGTCATCGGCGCGGGTATTGTCAAAGCGCCCTTGGGTGCCGCTGCCGGTGCTGCCATTGTTCAGGGTCAGGCTGGCGAGCGAGTTGCGCTCGCGGCCAAAGCGTGCACCGCCGGCCACCCAGGCAGTGAGCCGGCTGTTGATGTCGTATTCGGCGCGAACCGAGCCAAAGCTGTCGCGCTCGTTCGAGTAGGTCCAGGGCTGGGCAAAGTTTTTGCTGTTGTCCGAAGCGCTGGGCACCTGGGTCACCGCGGCGCCCAAGGTCACATTGGGGCGTGGCGTGGTCAGCTTGTGGCTTTGGTAGCCCACATCGGCCGACAGGCGCAGATTGCTGGAGCGCCAATCCATCCCCAAGGACACCACACTCAGGTCGACGCCTTCGTCGTCGATCGTGGTATCGCCCTTGCGCTTGGCCACGTTGAGGCGCAGGCCGGTGGCCTGGTCGGGGCCAAAGCGGCGGCTGATGTCGGCCGCGGCATAGCCTTGCGCGCCGCTCGAGCCGCCCACGCTGACCCGCGTCAGCGGCTCGTTCGACGCACGCTTGGGCAGCAGGTTCAGGGCGCCGCCAATGCTGTCACCGGCGGGCGAGGCCCCATTCAAAAAGCCGCTGGCGCCGCGCAGCAGCTCTACGCGCTCAAACAGCTCGGCCGACACATACTGGCGCGGTAGCAGGCCGTAGAGGCCGTTGTAGGCAATGCTGTCCGAGCCCAGCACAAAGCCGCGCACAAAATACGATTCCTGGAAGTTGCCAAAACCGCGCGAGACCCGCACCGAGGCATCGTTTTGCAGTACATCGCCCACGCTGCGGGCCTGCTGGTCGCGGATCAGATCCTGGGTGTAGGCCGTCGTCGAGAACGGCGTGTTCATGATGTCTTCGGTGCCCAGAATGCCCACGCGGCCGCCGCGCGCGACCTGGCCGCCGGCATAGGCCTTGGACAGGCCCTGCGCCGATGCATCGGCACTGGCGTTGACGGTCACGGTCGGCAAGACGCTGTCTTCGCTGGTAGGTTGAGCTGCCGCAGCGGTGGCGGGAGCGGTGTCAGCAGCACCCTCCTGGGTTTGGGCCAAAGCGGGGGCGCGAGCAAAAGACACCAGCAGAACGACTGCGCCAGCCACCGGGTGGAGCGCAAAACGGGAAGCAAAAAACATACAGACAAGCAGCCAAGAAGCAAATGAGACTGATTATCAATCATGCATCTGAGCGCCCCGGCAAACTGGCGCAAATCAGGGGCTTTGCCAGAGGGAAGTGTTGCCTGTAGCTGACAGACTGGGCACTGGCGCTGCTGCACCGCCCTGCCCCCCCAAAAAGCAAAAGGCCGGATGCGGTGCAATGCACCATCCGGCCTTTTCTCTGATCAGGTGTGCCCGGCCATCATGCCGGGCAGCCGCTATCAGGCGAAATTGCTTTCCGCAAACTTCCAGTTCACCAGCTTGTCGAAGAAGGTTTCAACAAACTTGGGGCGGGCATTGCGGTAGTCGATGTAGTAGGCATGTTCCCAGACGTCAACGGTCAGCAGCGCTTTGTCGTCGGTGGTCAGCGGGGTGCCAGCGGCGCCGGTGTTGACGATGTCCACCGAGCCATCGGGCTTCTTGACCAGCCAGGTCCAGCCCGAGCCAAAGTTGCCCACGGCCGAAGCCTGGAAGGCCTTCTTGAACTCGGCGTAGCTGCCCCACTTCTTGTTGATGGCATCGGCCAGCGCGCCGCTTGGCTCAGCGCCGCCGCCGGGGGTCATGCAGTTCCAGAAGAAGGTGTGGTTCCAGATTTGAGCAGCCTGGTTGTAAATACCACCGGTCGCCTTCTTGATCACGGCTTCCAGTTCCAGGTTCTCGAACTCGGTGCCCTTTTGCAGCTCGTTGAGCTTGTCCACGTAGGCCTTGTGGTGCTTGCCGTGGTGGTATTCCAGCGTTTCCTGGCTGTAAGCAGGGGCCAGGGCATCAATCGCATAGGGCAGTGGTGGCAGAGTGCGTTCCATCGTGGTTTCCTCGTGGTTGGTATGGTTTCAAAGCCGGGCCAGGCGGTGTTGGCAAACACCGGCCAGCCAGCAGCCTCAGTAGTCGATTGTAAAAAGGAAAATCGACCCGTTTATGAATACGGGTTCAGCCCATTTACTATGACGACGATAGCATGCGAGCCAGACGGCACGGCGTCAGAATCCACCGCCAATCGATCGCCTGCACACCGAACCAACTTAGACCAGCAAGCGCTGGGTCGCCACCATATCGACACTGCCATCGGCCAGCTCGGCATGCAGGGCCTTGCCCGGTGTCGCCTGGGTTACCGAGCTCACCACCTGGCCTTGCATGTCGGTCAGCAAGGCATAGCCCCGTGACAGCACCTGGCGCGGGTTGAGCAACTCCAGCCGCGCATGCAGCTGCGCCAGGCGCTGCTCGCTGCGCTCCAGATGGCGCGCGGCCACCGTCGGGAACACGCTGGCCAGGTGCTGCACCCGCTTGTCCTGCCCATGCAACTGGCTTTGTGCAGCACTTTGCAGGCGGCGGCCCAGGCGGTCCAGCATCTGCTGCTGGCCGTGCACCAAGGACGAAGGCCTGCCGATCTGGCGCGCCGCCATGTCCAGGCGCTGCTGCTGGCGGTCCAGATGGCGCTCGACGCCATCGGCCAGGCGCTGCTCGGCGAGCTGCAGCGCAGCCAGCCAGACATCGCGCGGCTGGCAGACCAGCTCGGCAGCGGCCGTGGGCGTGGGCGCGCGCAGGTCGGCGCAGAAATCAGCGATCGTGAAGTCGGTCTCATGCCCCACGCCGCTCACCAGCGGCACCGGGCTTTGCACCACGGTGCGGGCCAGCTGCTCGTCGTTGAAGGCCCAGAGGTCCTCCAGCGAGCCACCGCCGCGCACCAGCAAGATGGTGTCGATGGCCACCGCCGGCGCGTCAATGCTCAGGCGGGCGTCATAGGCGATCTGGGCCTCAGCCAGGCGGTAGAGCTTTTGCAGCGCCGCCACCATCGATGGCGCCGCCTGCGCGCCCTGCACCAAAGCAGGGACCAGCACCACCGGCAGTTGCGGCACGCGGCGGCGCAAGGCCGTCACCACATCGTGCAGCGCCGCCGCGCCCAGCGAGGTGACGATGCCGATGCCGCGCGGCATCAGCGGCAGTTGCCGCTTGCGCTCGCTGTCAAACAGGCCTTCGGACTCCAGCTGCGCCTTGAGGCGCAGGAACTGCTCAAACAACGCCCCCTGCCCGGCCCGGCGCATGCCTTCGACAATCAGCTGCAGATCGCCGCGCTGCTCATAGACCCCCAGCTTGCCGACCACCTCGACCAGCTCGCCGTCGCGCGGGTTGAAGTCAAGCGCCTGCGCAGAGCGGCGAAACATCGCGCAGCGCACCTGGCCGTTGGCATCCTTGAGGTTGAAGTAGCAGTGGCCGCTGGCCGCGCGCGAGAAACCGCTGAGCTCCCCGCGCACCTCCACCGGGTTGAAGCGCGCCGCCAGCGCATCGGCCACCGCCCGGCACAGCGCGCCCACCTCCCATATACGGGGGCTGGGGGCGGCATTGGCAGCGGCAGTGGGCGGGTAGTGTGTGGTGTCCATAAAAATGGCCGGCTGAGCGGCAGGCTCGGCGCAGCAGAAATCAGGAGAGGTGAGTGTTGGTTGCGCCGCAGTACGGCATCCAGCAGACATGGTAGCGGCTGGAGCTTGCGCCAGGGATCCAGCGGGCTCGCCATCGTTTGCCAGATGCAGAGGCTCCGTTATCGGAAGGGGCTGCCAATTAGCTGCCAAAGCAACCACTGGCAGCGGCATTTTTTCCCGTCACAGCAACGACATAGAGGCCATGGAAGGCTCAAAAATCGCCTTTTCCCACACCTCCAATGCGCAGTAGTCCACAAGAGAGCGGCTCTGTGACAGCGTCATGCATACGTCATACTCTGTAGCACAAAATATTGAACCTACGTACAAGCTTTTGATTTTTCGATATTTTTATCAGCTTATTTTTTAAGCAATCTAAGAAAAACCCCGTAAATTGGGCAATTTTTCCGGCTGATGACACATTACCCACAAAGTTATCCACATTTTTTGTGGATGACTGGGCCTTTCCGGCATCCCGGGACTGTGGGTTGGACGCAGCGCCAGCGCCGATTTTAGGCGGACCGGCAGTGGCCTTGGGCCATAATGGCCGCTGAAAAAAGAAAGAGCGGAGAGAGAATCTTGTTTTCCATCATTCAAGCAGCAGGCTGGCCCATCTGGCCCTTGATTGCCTGCTCCATCCTGGCCCTGGCATTGATCGTTGAGCGCTTTGTGGCCTTGAAAGCTGACAAAGTCGCCCCGGCCAACCTGCTGCAGGAAGCCATGTCCGTCTCTGCCAATGGGGTGCCCAGCGCCGAAGTGGTGAACCAGCTCGGCCAGAACTCGTCGCTGGGCGAGGTGCTGGCCAGCGGCCTGCGCACCATCACCTTGGAGCCCCGCATCTCGGAGGCCGACCTGCGCGCCACGCTGGAGAGCACCGGCCGCCGCGAAGCGCAAAAGCTCGAAAAGTACCTCACCGCCCTCGCCACCATCGCATCGGCCGCGCCGTTGCTGGGCCTCTTGGGCACGGTGATCGGCATGATCGAGATCTTTGGCTCGCAAAGCGGTGGCGGCAACAACCCCAGCATGCTGGCCCATGGCATCTCGATCGCGCTGTACAACACCGCTTTCGGTCTGATGGTGGCCATCCCTGCCCTCATTTTCTGGCGCTACTTCCGCAGCCGGGTCGATGGCTACCTGCTCACCCTGGAGCTGTCGGCCGAGCAGTTTCTGCGCCACCTGAACAAGCTGCGCCGCAGCTGATCGCCGGGCAGGAGCCAGCATGAACTTTCGCCCCCGCACCACGACAGAGCCCGAGATCAACCTGATCCCGTTCATTGATGTGCTGCTGGTCGTGCTCATCTTCCTGATGCTCTCGACCACCTACAGCAAATTCACCGAGCTGCAGCTGACCTTGCCGACCGCCAATGCCGAGCAACTGCGCGACCGGCCCAAAGAGATCATCGTCTCCGTCGCTGCCGATGGGCGCTATGCCGTGGGCAAGGTCGCGCTGGAAGGCAAGACCGTGGCCGACATGGCCGAAGCACTGCGCAATGCCGCCACCGCTGGCAAGGACAGCGTGATCATCATCAGCGCTGATGCGCTGGCGCCGCACCAGTCGGTGGTCTCGGTGATGGAAGCCGCCCGCCGCGTGGGTCTGCAGCAGATCACCTTTGCCACCCAGACGGCCGCACGCTAAACCCCAGGCACTGCGCCTGGGCAGTGCTAGCATGCAGCCTGCATGACCGTCCCGCCTCCCCCTCCATCCACGCCTGCCGCGCCCTCCAGTGCCACGCGCCCCCGCTCGGCACGCATCACCGATGCCTGGCAGCGCAAAGGCCTGCTGGCCATCGCGCTGCTGCCGCTGTCCTGGTGCTATGCAGCGCTGGGCGCGCTGCGCCGCGCCCTCTACCGCACCGGTCTGTGCAAGGCCTACCGCGCGCCGGTGCCCGTGGTGGTGGTGGGCAATGTGATCGCCGGGGGCGCGGGCAAGACGCCTGTCACCCTGCACCTGGTGCAGGCCTTGCAGGCCCAGGGCTGGCGGCCAGCGGTCATCTCGCGCGGCTATGGGCGCGACAACAGCAAAAATCCCAATGCCATTGCCGTCAGCCCCGGCAGCGACCCGCGCCTGGTGGGCGATGAGCCCTTGCTGATCGCCCAGCGAAGTGGGGTACCGGTGTATGTGGCCGCACTGCGTGCTACCGCAGCAAAGGCCGCCTTGCAGGCCCACCCGGAGGTGGATGTGCTGGTTTGCGACGATGGCCTGCAGCACCTGGCGCTGGCCCGTGATGTGGAGATTGCCGTCTTCAACGCCCAAGGCATCGGCAATGGCTGGCAACTGCCGGCCGGGCCGCTGCGCGAGCCCTGGCCCCGGCGGCTGGATATTGCGCTCTACGCCGGCCCAGCGCCCCAGCAGCTGGCAGCCACAGGAGCAGCGGCCTGGCCGCTGCAGCGCAGCCTGGCCTGCTATGCTGTTGGCCAGGATGGCCGCCGCCATGCGCTTGCCGATCTGCGCGGCCGGCCGGTGCATGCGCTGGCCGCCATTGCCTATCCGCAGGAGTTTTTTGCGATGCTGCAAGCCCAGGGCCTGCAGCTCGCCCGCAGCGATGCACTGCCCGACCATGCGCCGCTGGACGACCCGGCCTGGCTGGCAAGCCTCGGAATCGCCGCGACCAGCGCACCTACAATAGGAGCACCCGATGCCCCCGTGCTGCTGTGCACCGAAAAGGATGCGCACAAGCTCTGGCGCATTGCCCCGCATGCGCTGGCTGTGCCGCTGGAGGTCGCCATCGACCCGGCCTTTGGCCAGCATGCCGATGCACTGCTGCGCCAGCGCCAGCCCGCATCGCCCCCTGTTAAGAAAGACTGATTGCTGCTATGGACCCGAAACTGCTCGAACTGCTGGTTTGCCCCGTCACCAAAGGCCCCCTGCGCTATGACCGCGAGCGCCAGGAGCTGGTCTCGCGCAGCGCGCGCCTGGCCTACCCGGTGCGCGATGGCATGCCCATCATGCTCGAAGGCGAAGCGCGCCCGCTCAGCGACGAAGAAATCGACGCCTTAGCTGCGGCAGATTAAGCTTTGATGAAGTTGCGGCCCCACCAGGGCCGGCATGGCCGTCCGCACAGGCAAACCCCAATAGCGGTTTTGTAAAAAAAAGACACAATTTGCTGAAATTTTAGGCACGCCGCCCCTGCGGGCAAGCCTTGTGGATTGCATCCATTACTTTCAGCACATTGCCATGCATACCCTGATTCTCAAGAAAACCGACAAAGGCATGGAGGCGCTGCGCGCCCGGGATCCCTCGTTGCCGCACCGCATGCGACCGGCCTTCATCATGTTTGATGGGCAAAAAAGCATTGAGCAGGTGATGGCACTGTCGCCGTCGGTGGGCGGACAGCTGCAGGTGCTCGAAGACATCAAGCAGCTGCTGCAGCAAGGCCTGCTGGAGTTGCTGCGCCCCAGCGACGCGGGCCAATGGCCCTCCAGTGCCAGCGACATCATTGACAGCCTGGCCGCCCCTGCGCCCACGCCGCCGCCCGCTGCCGCAGCCGCCCCAGCTGCTGCGCAGGCCACAGCCACCCAAGCGGCTGCCGCCATCAGCAATCCCAGCGAGCGCTATATCAAGGCCTATGCCGCTGCCAGCCAGCTGGTCAGCGGCCTGGGGCTCAAGGGCTTTCGGCTGCAGCTGCAACTGGAAAAAGCCCAGGGCTATGACGGCCTGGTCGCCATCCTGCCCAAGCTGCGCGAGATGATCGACGCCAAGAAGCTGCGCCCCATCGAAGCCATTCTGTTTGGCAGCAACGAGACCAATACGCCTGTCAAGCCTGCGCCCTGAGCTCGGGCGCCGCAGCAGCGGCGACTGCCTGGGTAGGTGGCTTGCCGCTGTCGGGCCTGGTCGGCTGCGACTCGCTGGTTGCACCTTGTCGGCCACCTCGCTGGCAGCACGTGGCCGGCCGCACCTCGCCGGCTGCCCTCCTCGCTACAATTTACGTCAGCTTCACTCTCCTCTCCTTTAGCACCATGGCATCCGCACCCGCGCCGTTTACTGTCTTGATTCCTTCGCGCATGGCCTCGTCGCGCCTGCCCAACAAGCCCCTGGTTGATATCGCCGGCCTGCCCATGGTGGTGCGCGTGGCCAAACGCGCGCAGGAGAGCGCCGCCCAGCGCGTGGTGGTGGCTGCAGATGACGAGCGCATCATCGACGCCTGCAAAAAGCATGGCGTGCAAGCGGTGATGACCTCGCCCAAGCACCCCAGTGGCAGCGACCGCCTGGCCGAGGCCTGCAATGTGCTGCAATTGGGCGGCGATGACATCGTGGTCAATGTGCAAGGCGACGAGCCCTTGATCGCGCCGGCGCTGATCGATGCGGTCGCGGCGCTGCTCAGCGACCGGCCCGAGGCCAGCATGGGCACCGTCGCGCACCCAATCGCTGATCTGGAGTCGCTGCTCAGCCCCAATGTCGTCAAGGTGGTGCTCGATGCCCAGGGCCTGGCCAGCTATTTCAGCCGCGCGCCCATCCCCTGGGGTCGTGATTTTGTCAATGTCGCCTGGTGGAAGAACCCCGGCACCACCGGCACGCCCGGTTTTGCGCCGCTGCACCATATGGGCATCTACAGCTACCGCGCCCAGTTTTTGCATACCTTCCCCACGCTCAGCCAGGCCCCCACCGAGCAGATCGAGATGCTCGAGCAGCTGCGCGCGATCTGGCATGGCCACCGCATCGCCGTGCATGTGACGCGGCAGATCCCCGGCTCGGGCGTTGATACGCCCGAAGACCTGGTGCGCGTGCGCCAGCTGCTGGGCGCGGTGATGTAACCCGCGTGCCTGCCCTGCACCGCAACGGCCACCGATGCAAGCACACCGTAAGCTAAAAGGCGCAGCATGCCTGTCTTGCGCAGCCGAGACACGGTATTGGCGCCAGTTCGCTGACAATCCCCTGATGCGTGATATGCTCAAGCCCAGTTTTTTTGTGTAAAAGCGGGCTTTAGTGCCCGCTTTTGCCGTGCAAGTTTTTTATTCTCCAAGGACCGTCATGAAATTAATTCTTTTGGGAGCACCCGGCGCCGGCAAAGGTACGCAAGCTGCCTTCATCTGCCAAAAATACGGTATTCCCCAGATTTCCACCGGCGACATGCTGCGCGCCGCCGTGAAGGCTGGCACGCCGCTGGGCCTGCAAGCCAAGGCCGTGATGGACGCCGGCCAGTTGGTCAGTGACGATCTGATCATCAATCTGGTCAAGGAACGTATCGCCCAGGCCGACTGCGCCAATGGCTTCCTGTTTGACGGCTTCCCCCGCACCATTCCCCAGGCCGACGCGATGAAGGCCGCTGGCGTCAAGCTCGACTATGTGCTGGAAATCGATGTGCCGTTTGAAGCCATCATCGAGCGCATGAGCGGCCGCCGCAGCCACCCCGCTTCCGGCCGTACCTACCACGTCAAGTTCAACCCGCCCAAGACCGAAGGCCTGGACGATGTGACGGGCGAGCCCCTGGTGCAGCGCGAAGACGACAAGGAAGAAACCGTCAAGAAGCGCCTGGATGTGTACAGCAACCAGACCCGCCCCCTGGTGGACTACTACAGCAGCTGGGCTGCACAAGACCCAGCCGCCGCCCCCAAGTACCGCGCCATCAGCGGCATGGGCTCGGTCGAAGAGATCACGCAACGCGCCATTGCCGCGCTGCAGGCCTGATAAGTCGCTCGGACTTATCCGCACCGCCACTGTCTTGCGACAGTGGCTTTTTTATGCCTGTCCCCGTCATCAGCAAGCAGGCCTTCGGTACCTGCGCTAACCCTTGGCGTGGGTCTGTGCCTGCACCAGCGCCAGCTGCAAACTCACCCGGCATTTGTAGGGTGTCAAGGCCACCGCCAGGTCCTTTTCCAAATCGGCCGCCCCGGGCAACACCGCATCGCTGATCACGCCATCGCTGCAGCGGCTGCTGCGCCATACCGGCAAACCTTGCTGGCGTGCACGCACCATGGCCTCCAGCAGCACCTGATGCACGGTGCCATTGCCGGTGGTCGCCACCACCAGGCCGTCGATGCCCTGTGCCTGTAGCGCCTCCACCAGCCCCGGGCGCAGTCCCGCGTGGCTGGTGACGATCTCCACCCAGGGCCAGGGCTGGCTGGCCGGCACTGGCAAGGCGGCCAGCCACTGGCTGCCGCTGTAGCCGTCTGCTGTGCCTGGTGCCTGCGGCGCATAGCCCTGGCGCAGGCGCACGGTCACACCATCTACCCAGCCCAAGAGGCCCTGCTCGCCCGAGGAAAAGGCCAGCAAGCGGTGCGGATGCACCTTTTGCAGCCAGCGCGCGCTGTGCAGCTCGCCGCCGCCCGTCACGGCCACCACCTCACGCAGCAGAGGTTGGCCATCCGCATCCAGCGCCGCTGCGGCAGCCACGGCGTCCTTGAGGTTCTGCGGGCCATCGGGCATCAAGGCATTGGCCGGGCGCATGGCGCAGGTCAGCACCACGGGCTTGGCCAGGCGCCCTAAAACGCAGTGCAGGAACCAGGCCGTCTCTTCGAGCGTATCGGTTCCGTGGGTGATAACAACAGCGCGCACGGTCTCATCGCGCATGGCCGCATCGCAGCGCTTGAGCAGCGCATGCCAGACCTCGTCATTCATGTCCTTGCTATCAATTTGCGCTATCTGCACCGCATCCAGCGGGCCTGCCGCAGCTGTCTCGATACCGCTCACACCCGCCAGCAAGGCCGCAATGGACAGCTGGGCTGCGCGGTATTGGCCGGGTTTCTCGGCATCATCGGCCATGCCGGCAATGGTGCCGCCGGTGCCGATGATCAAAATTTTTGGCTGCAAGGCTTGCCTCCTGCAAAAAACTGGTTAAAAATACAGGTACTGGATTGATATACAGGTGTTGGGATGCACAGTGGCTTTGCTTCTGCCCGGCACCGCAGATCACACGGAGATCTTATGCGAGACCATCCCAAACTGACCGCGCGCCAACAAGAAATTCTGGACCTGATCCAGACCGCCATTTCGCGCACCGGCGCCCCGCCAACGCGCGCCGAGATTGCCAGCAAGCTGGGCTTCAAATCGGCCAATTCGGCAGAAGACCACCTCAAGGCGCTGGCCCGCAAGGGCGTGATCGAGCTGGTCAGCGGCACCTCCCGGGGGATTCGCCTGCAAAGCGATACCGTGCGCTCCATCAATGCCGCTCGGGGCACGCGCTTCTCCTCACCGCTGGCAGGCGTGTCCAATGCCGCCGCTGGCCTCGGCCGCGTGGTGCAAGAGCTCGCCCAGCTGGCGCTGCCGCTGATCGGCCGCGTCTCGGCCGGCTCGCCCATCCTGGCGCAAGAGCATGTCGACCAAACCTATACCGTGGAGGGCGGCCTGTTCCAGCAGCAGCCCGATTACCTGCTCAAGGTGCGCGGTATGTCGATGCGCGATGTTGGCATCATCGATGGCGATCTGCTGGCCGTCAAAGCCACGCGCGAGGCCCGCAACGGCCAGATCATTGTGGCGCGCCTGGGCGATGACGTCACCGTCAAGCGCCTGCAGCGCACCAAGGACGGCATTGAGTTGCTGGCCGAAAACCCGGATTACCTGCCCATCATCGTGCAGCCCGGCGAGCCCTTCGAGATCGAAGGCATTGCCGTGGGCCTGATCCGCAACACGATGCTGAACTAGGCCTAGCGGCCCTTCCGGCCACTTCGGCCCTCCCTTTTCTGCGCAACCCCAGGTAGCGGGCGTTGTGGGCTCTTGGCCCACAGCCCTGGGGGATGCGCTCGCCCTGCGCAATCCTGCTGTTACCCGTATACCAAGGAGTCTCCTATGCTTGTAGCAGATGCATTGCGCGCGCTTGCGCCCTTTTCCCTAGTCGCTGGCCTGCCCTGGTTCCAGTCCATCCAGCGTGCCATTGTGCGCAGCAACCGCCGCCGACCCGGCCATGGCGCCGCCAATGACGGCCAGCTCGCCGCCCAGGTGCACTGCTTTGCCACCGCGTCCTCTGCCGCTGTACAGCGTGGCGCCGCCCAGCAGCTGAGCTTGCTCGATGGCCAGGGCCTGAACATGTCCGGCGTGGACACGTCCCGCGTGGGCTCCCCTGCCGATGAGGCCCCCGCACAGCGCCCCATCGACCGCATCCGCCTGCCGCGCAAGCCCGCTGCGCGCCGCCGCCTCTCGGTAGGCGTACAGTCCCACACCCGCCCCTTCCTGTCGGTGCAGCGCTGCAGCGCCCAGGCCGCCAACGATGCCCCCATCAAGATGTACTGGGCCCAACCGGCCAGCCTGCACCGCCAAAAGGGTATGCGCTGGGCCATGTCGGGCAGCATGGCCGATATCTGTGCCGAGCTCGAACGCCTGGAACGGCTGGAACATCTGCACGCCGTCTAAGCCGCTGCCCGGGCGGGGGGCCAAGTCTCGCCGCCAGCATGCGTTGAACGCTGCAAACAGGGCCAGGCGAGCCAAGGGTTTGGGCATGGGGCTCGGTGTTCCCGACCCGTCACCATGCCGCAGGCAGCCCGATGTGTCAGTTGGTGCGGCCGGCCAGGTGCGGCCGGCTAGACAACGGCCTACCGGAGGGATTCCAGAACGGCGCTGAGAAATTCCGGGCAATATGCAGGGCGGTTGCAACAGCGGCTCAGAGCTGCCCAGCCAGCAGCATCCCTTCCTGCCGCTCAGACCAGGCCATGGTGGCACAAGGCCCGCGTGCTCGGCAACCCGCGCTGTCAGCCATCTCTGTCTGCTGCCCACTTGCGCCAGCCTCTTGTCCTGTCAGCGCGCAGCAGCCAAAGCCTCCAGCGCCTGCTGCTTGAATGGGGCCAGTTGCTCGCGCAACGCATCTCTTGCGCCATCCAGCGCAGCAGCCACCGCGTCAGGCCCAAACACCAGGCCTTGCAGCAACACAAAATGCACATTGCGGATGCCAATGGAGGCCAGCGCATAGCGCAGATAAGGCGTCAAAAAGTCTTCCTGCTTGGCACGGGGCCCCGTATGGAAGCCGCCGGAACTCACCAATACCAAGCTAGGACGGTCCTTCATCAAACCAATCTTGCCTTCGGGCGTGGATGCAAAGCTGCGGTGGATACGGATCACATGGTCCAGCCAGAGCTTGAGCGTGGCCGGCACCGCAAAGTTGTGCATGGGGGTCAGAATCATCAGCAGATCGCTGTCTTCCAACTCTTTGATCAGCGTTTCCGACCAGGCCAGCGCGGGTGCATCTGCGCTGGCATTGGCGGTGATTGCCAGTGCATAGTCGCGGCTGATCGGCGGTATCGGTGTCGCCACCAGATCGCGCTCCAGCAGCGGCTGCTGCGCTAGGCCCAGCTCGCCCAGCATATCGGTCGCCAGTTGGTAGCCATGGCTGGCCTGGCCATGGGGGCCACAGTTCAAGAGCAAGGTACGGGTCATCAGTCGTCCAATCGTTTGAAAATAATCACACCCCGGTGTCCAGCCAATGCCTGGGGCATCAAGCCGCCCTGCATTTGCAGACCCAGGCCGCCAGCGTGGTCCGTCCCAGGCGAGCGGGTCCCGTGGGCAGCAAGCTGTCACCGTCCAGCAACGCCCCCCGATACAGAGCGTGGGCATCGCCCAGCACTTCCCGTGGGTCGCCGCGCAAGCGCAGGTAATGCTGCATCCAGTCGGCCATCGCCATCTTCTGGGGCCCGGCCACCTCCATGCAGCCATCCAACGGCTGCGCCAGCGCTGCATCGGCCACCAGCATCGCCAGGTCCTCTGCGGCCATCGCCTGCATCTGCGCTAGGGGCATGGTCAGCGCGGTGCCGGCTGCGCCGCCCTGTGCCAGCTGCGCCAGACTTTCGTACAGGGGTGCGGCACGCAGCACGGTGTAGGGTGTGCTGCCCGCCTGGATCAGCTGCTCTCGCAGCGCCAGCGCCTGGTAGTAGCCGCTGCGCTGCAAGCGCTGCACCCCCAAGGCCGACAGCGCAATATGGTGCGCCACAGCGGCAGCCGCAATGGCGGCATTCAGCTGGCGGCATGCGCACGCCCAACCCTCCAGCGCGTCGGTCGTATCCAGCACAGGCGGCTCCCGCACATCCATCAGCACTTCAACACCATGCAGCGCTGCTGGCATATTGGTGTCTGCATCCGCGACCACCGGGTAGCCCAGCTGCCGCAGATTGCTGACCACCTTCGCGCCCAGCGGCCTGCAGCCGCCCAGAACCAGGATTTTCATAGCCCGCCTTGCGCCACGCCGGGAGCTAGCTTCTTAAACCGGCATCTTGCGAAAGGCAATCGCAAAGCGGTTCCAGCTGTTGATCGAGGTGATCACGGCGGTCAGCTCCATCAGCTCGGCATCCGTGAAGTGGGGGCGCACAGCGTCCCAGACGGCGTCGGGCACATGGTCGTGCGAGACAAGCGTCAGCGCCTCGGTCCATTCCAGCGCAGCACGCTCACGGTCGCTGAAGAAAGGCGTCTCGCGCCAGGCGGCCACGGTCGCCAGGCGGCGGCTGGATTCGCCGGCCTTGACCGCATCGGTCACATGCATGTCCAGGCAGAAGGCGCAGCCATTGATCTGCGAGGCGCGCAGGCGCACCAGTTCCTTGAGCAGAATATCCAGGCTGCCCTTGGCAATCTGGTTTTCCACGCCCATCAGGGCCTTCATGATGGCGGGGTCGGCGGTGTAGAAGTCGAGTCGGGTTTGCATAGCTATCTCCATCCAGGGTTGCGTCGGTGAATTCCGTTGCTGGTAGCCAGTATGCGATGGTCTTGGCCAAGCCAAAAGAGCCAAGAAATGCAAAAATGACTAGGCCATGATCTCTACCCCTCCCAACGCCCACCCTGAGCCAGCGCTGCAGCTGCAGATCGACCGCAGCCTGCAGCTGCCCATGTACCTGCAGATCTGCCAGCGCTTCAAAACCGCCATTGCGCAAGGCCATCTGCGCGCCGGCGACCGGGTGCCTGCGTCGCGGGCGCTGGCCACCGAGCTGAACCTGGCGCGCGGCACCGTCGATCTGGCCTACCGCATCCTGGCCGATGAAGGCTATTTCCAGGTCCGCGGAGCGGCGGGCACCGTCATATCACCGAGCCTGCCCCCGGCTGCCACGGCCCCGGCGCCGCAAGCCATGGCCCAGCCACCGGCCGCCGATATCGTGGACCACGACGGTCTGCAGCCCCGCCCCCTGCAACTGGGCCTGCCGGCGATCGATGCCTTTCCGCGCAAGGTCTGGAACCGGCTGGTCACCCACCGCCTGCGCAGCAGCGAGCCCTTCCGCCTCGCCTACCCCAACCCGCAAGGCGATGAGGAGCTGCGCCAGCGCATAGCGGCCTACCTGGCGGTGTCGCGCGGCGTGACCTGCGTGCCCGAGCAGGTCTTTGTCACCACCGGCCTGCGCAACACCTTGGAGCTGAGCCTGCGCAGCCTGGCCAGCCCTGGCGATGCCTTCTGGTTCGAGGACCCGGGCTATATCCTGGCGCGGCCGTTTTTGCAAAATGCCGCCGTGCAGATCGTGCCGGTGCCCGTCGATGCCCAGGGCCTGCAGGTGGATGCGGGCCGGCAGCTGAGCCCCTATGCGCGTTTTGCGATGGTGACGCCTTCGCACCAAAGCCCGCTGGGCGTGACCTTGTCGCTGGAGCGGCGCATGGCGCTGCTCGAATGGGCGCACGAAGCCGGCAGCTGGATCATCGAAGACGACTATGACAGCGAGTTCCGCTACCAGGGCCGGCCCCTGCCTGCCCTCAAAAGCCTGGACCGGCAGGACCGCGTGATCTACGCCGGCACCTTCAGCAAGGTGATGTTTCCCGGTCTGCGCCTGGCCTACGCCGTGGTGCCGCTCGAAGTCGTGCCCCGCTTTCAGGCCGTCAGCTCCAACCTCAATGCCGGTTGCCCCTACCTGCTGCAGGCCAGCGTGGCCGACTTCATGGCCCAGGGCCACTTTGCCCGCCACCTCAAGAAGATGCGGCTCTTGTATGCCGAGCGCCGCGCAGTCGCACAGCGCAGTTTTCAGCAAGTGCTGGGCGATCGCCTGCGCATTGACTTGCAGCCCGGCGGTCTGCACTTGCTCGGCCAGATCCAGGACGTCGACAACGACAGCCTGGTGGCCCAGCGCGCCCGCGCGCTAGGCCTGGCCATGCACCCGCTGTCGCGCTGGTATATTGATGCCGCGCCGCGCCAAGGCCTGTTGATGGGCTTTGCCAATATCACGAGCGAGGCGCAGGCCTTTCAGCTGGCCCGTCAGATTCAACAAGCCTTTGGCTAGGGGGAAGAACGCTGCGTTATCCCTTGAACTCAGGGGTGCGCTTTTCAAGGAAGGCGCTCACGGCTTCACGGTGGTCGGCCGTCTGGTGGGCCAGCGCCTGGTAGGCGGCTGACAGCTCCAGCAGCGAAGACAGGCTTTGGTGCATGCCTTCACGCATCAGCTTCTTGGTCATGCGGGTGACCTGGGGCGGGTTGGCGGCAATCTCGCTGGCCAGGGCGTTGGCGGCGTTCAGCAGTTCCTCGGCCGGCACCACCTGCGACACGAGGCCCCACTGCAAGGCGGTGGCCGCATCGATCATGCGGCCGGTCAGCGACAGCTCGGCCGCACGCGCCATGCCAATCACCCGGGGCAGCAGCCAGGCGCCGCCATCGCCGGGGATGATGCCCATCTTCACAAAGCTCTCGGCAAACTTGGCCTTGTCCGAGGCCACGCGCAGGTCGCACATGCAAGCCAGGTCCAGGCCCGCGCCTACTGCCGCACCATTGATCGCCGCGATGGTAGGTACTTCCAAGTTGAACAGCGCCAGCGGCAGGCGCTGGATGCCGCGGCGGTAGTCATCGCGGATGCGCATGCCATCCACATCGCCAAAGGACTGCTGCTGCATGGTCTTGATATCGCCGCCCGACGAGAACGCCGGGCCCTCGCCCGTCAGGATCACCGCACGCACGCTGCTGTCGGCTGCAATCTTCTCGCAGGCGGCCAGAATCTCGGCCACCGCCGTGTTGCCGGTCAGCGGATTGCGGCGCTCGGGCTGGCTCATCGTCAGGGTAACGACATGGCCTTGCTGTTCGTACTTCAAAAATGCAGTCATGGAAGGGGCTCCTGGTTCCGGGTAGGTCTCGATGTGCTCAGCGCTGTGCGCCGAATGAGCCAGAGCATACGGTTAAAGCCCGCATGCGCCTGCATATCAGCTGAGTGCAATTTGGTATTGGACGCTGCCCAAAAACGGCCCTAGCCTGCATGGATGCTGGGGCAGGCAGCGCCCCACATGCCGAGAACTACATGCTGCCTAGGAGACAGTTGATGCCCATATCCCGACGCCAGTTCCACCACCGTCTTGTGCAATGGGGCGCAGCCGCCAGCCTGGCCAGCCCCTGGCTGGCACGCGCGGCCGATGCCCCCTTGCGCTGGGTCGTGCCCTACCCCGCAGGCGGCGCCGCCGACCAGATCACCCGCATCGTGGCCCAGGATGTGGGCCAGAGCACGGGCCAGCCCATCGTCATCGAGAACAAGGCCGGCGCCGCCGGCATGATTGCGGCCGAGACGGCGCTGCGCGCCCCCGCCGATGGGCTCACCTTCTTTGTCGGCTCCAATGCGCCGCTCGTCATCAACAGCGCCATCTACGCCAAGATGAGCTATGACCCGGTCAAGGATTTTGTGCCCGTTGCGGGCCTGGGCAAGGCGCCTTTGCTGCTGGTCACCCGCAAGGACCTGGGCGCCAGCGATCTGCGCGCGCTGATCACGCTCGCCCAGCAGGCGCAGCGCCAGGGCAAGACGCTCAGCATGGGCTCGGCCGGCAGCGGCAACATCACCCACCTGGCGGGCGAATATGCCGCCGAGCGCATGGGCTTTCAAGTGACGCATGTGCCGTTTTCCGGCAGCGCACCGGCCATCACCAGCATGATGGGCGGCAATGTGGACATCATGTTCGACGCGCTGCCCTCCTGCATGCAGCAGGCCATTGGTGGGCGCATCGTGCCCCTGGCCATCCTGGACAAACAGCGTTTTGCAGCGCTGCCCCAGGTGCCCACCCTGGCCGAGCTGGGCTTTGGCGATACCGAGGCCAGCGCCTGGTTTGGCGTGGTGGCCCGCAGCGGCACGCCGGCTGACGCAGTGGCGCGCATGGCCCGGGCCATCAACCAGTCCCTGGCCAAGCCCGATGTGCAAGAGCGTCTGCGTCGCATAGGTGCGCAGCCGATTGCGGCCAGCACCGCAGAATGGGGGCAGTTTGTGGCCTCCGAGCGCGAACGCTGGATACCGGTGGCCCAAAAGCTGGGCATCCGCGCCGAATAGCCCCCGCTGCCGCCCCTGGCCCGCCCTACCGTTTTATTGTTGAAAACCGACTGATATGACCGCCCTGACCCTGAGCATGCATGGCACCACCGCCGTGCTGACGATGAACCGCCCCCAGGCCCGCAATGCGCTCGACGAGCAGATGCGCGAGGATTTCAGCCGCCTGATCCCGCAGGTGCGCGATGACCGCGCGATCAAGGCCGTGGTGCTGACGGGGGCCGGCGGCCATTTCTGCGCCGGCGGCGATATCAAGAGCATGCAAGCGGCCGTTGCCGGCAAGCAGGATGTGTTTGACAGCCGCAACCGCATGCTGGGCCTGCACCGCTGGTTTGACGAGCTGCTGGACATGGAAAAGCCCGTCATCACCGCCGTGCAGGGCAGCGCCTTTGGCGCCGGCCTGTCGCTGGCCCTGGCGGGTGATTTTGTGCTGGCCGCGCCCTCTGCCAAGTTCTGCTGCGTGTTTGCCAAGATCGGCTTTGTGCCCGATCTGGCCGGCATGTATTTGCTGCCGCGCCTCGTGGGCCTGCAAGCGGCCAAGGAGCTGGCCTTCACGGCCCGTGTCGTCGCCGCCCCCGAGGCGCAGCAGATGGGCATGGTCTACAAGATCACCAGCGAAGACGTGCTGGCCGACGCGCTGGCCTTTGCCGAGCGCTTTGCCAGCGCACCAACCGAGGCCATGGGCTACACCAAACGCGTGATGAACCGCGCCTTTGAGACCCAGCGCGACGAGATCTACCAGCAAGAAGCGCTGGCCCAGACGCTGTGCCGCGAAAGCGCCTTCCACCAGGAAGCCATCGCCCGCTTTGTGGGCAAGCAGCCGCCGCTGTTCCAGTGGCAGGATTGAGCACGTGATCTGAATGCGCAGCTGCAGTGGCCCTGGTGGGTTGCTGCTGCGTCAGATCAGTACTTCACATTGACAATCGTCGCCTGCAGCAGCGCCACCACCTTGGGTGGCACTGCCGCATCTGCGCCATAGGCCAGCACCTCACCGCTGCACACCGTCAGCAGCTTGCCGGCGTTCACCACCTTGCCAATGGCGACAAAGCGCTCGCCAATCGCCGGCCGCATCAGGTTGATCTTGAACTCGGCCGTGACCACCTCATAGCCCTCGGCCGCCACCGTCAGCGCCGCATAGCCTGCCGCGCTGTCCACCACGCTGCTGACGGCGCCGGCATGCAAAAAACCATGCTGCTGCGACAGCACCTTTTGGTAGGGCAGCGCAATCTGCACCTCCCCCGGCTGCACGGACAGCAGGCTCGCGCCCAGGGTCTGCATCAGCCCTTGGGCATGGAAGCTGGTGGAGATACGTTCAAACAATGCGTTCATGGTGGTGTGCCTGGTGGCCAGGACGGGGTCGTGATGGGCCAATCTAGCATGCGCTGCCTCCCAATGCGCGGCCCCGCGTCCTGCACATGACAGCCGCCTTTGCCACTATGCTTGCGTCCATGGACAGCCCCCAACTCCTGATCGTCTACCACAGCCACACGGATGGCAGCCGCCAGATGGCCGAGGCCGCGCACGCCGCCGCCAGCCAGGCCGGGGTACAAGCACGCCTGCTGTGCGCGCCCGATGCCGGGCCTGCCGATGTGCTGGCCGCCAGCGGCTACCTGTTTGTCTGCCCCGAGAACTTGGCTGCGATGAGCGGGCTGATGAAGGACTTTTTTGACCGCTGCTACTACGCGGCGCTGGGCCGCATGGAGGGCCGGCCTTATGCCGCCCTCATCTGCGCTGGCAGCGATGGCAGCAACGCGGCGCGCCAAATTGCCCGCATCGCGACCGGCTGGCGGCTCAAGCCCATTGCCGAGCCGCTGATTGTCTGCACCCATGCCCAAACGCCCGAGGCCATTGCCGCGACCAAGCAGATTGGCGCGGACGATCTGCAGCGCTGCCGCGAGCTGGGCGAAGCCATGGCCGCAGGTCTAAGCATGGGTATTTTTTAAAGCAGGCCCGCATCCCCAGCCAGGGCGGCTTGGCGCGTACCATAGCGCATCCCCACACCATAAAACGGCCCCCGATGCTCTACGTCATTCTCAAAACCGTGCACCTGCTGTCCATCATCGTCTGGCTGGGCGGCATGGCCTTTGCACATTTCTTTCTGCGCCCTGCGCTGCAGCAACTAGAACCGCCTCAGCGCCTGATGCTGATGCGCGATGTGCTGGGGCGCTTCTTTGCCGTGGTGCTGGTCATCATCGCCACCGTGCTGCTGTCGGGCATCGGCATGATGGGCCTGGTCCATACCATGGCCGCGCAGGCCAGTGCCAAGTTCAGCATGCCCGTCTCCTGGATGGTGATGGCCGTGCTGGGCCTGGCGATGATGGCCGTGTTTGGCCATATCCGCTTTGCGCTGTTCAAGCGCCTGGACCGCGCCGTCAATGCCAAGGACTGGCCGGCAGGCGGCAAGGCGCTGGGCCAGATTCGCCAGCTGGTAGCGCTGAACCTGGCGCTGGGCGTAGTGATTGTGCTTTTTCTGCGCGTACCGCTGTAAGAACCTGTTCAAACAGTGCCAAGCCGCAGCGGCGCCCCCCCCCCCCCCCCCGCCCCCGCCCCCGGCCCCTATCACCCCCCCCCCGGGGGCGGCACGCTTTAATTTTTGAGACAACCCCACGGCAGGTCTCCATCACAAAATACGTTGTTGCTATCGGCTGGCCCGTTGCGGCCTAGCC
>NZ_JBBGZG010000010.1:0-179954 GCF_037479315.1 Comamonas sp. MYb69 | reverse complement strand
GTGGGGGGGGGTTTTTTTTTTTTTTTTTTGGGGCGCTACCTTTTAAAAAACCTTTAAAAACCCGCCCCCCCCCCCCGCCCCCCCCCCCCCCCCGGGGGGGCGGGGCCCCAGGCCTGCATCAGAACTTCAAGTCACCCCGCAGCCACAAGGTGCGACCCGGCTCATGGATGCGCACGCCGCCTGGGAAACCAAAGCCCGCATTGCCAGCCAGGTTCAGGTGCTCGGCATAGGTCTTGCCAGAGACATTGTCGATACCGGCTGTCAGGCGCAACTGCTCGCTGATCTTGTAGCCGGCATTGAGCGACAGCACGCCAAAGCCGGCACTGGGCCCCAGATCCTGGCCCACGACATTACCCTGGCCGCTGGCATAGCGGTGCTGGGCGGCGACCAGGCGCCACAGCGCGCCAGCGCTCCAGGGGCCTTGCCGGTAGTCCAGGCCCAGCTGGGCTTCGAGCGGCGGCACCTGCGGCAGCGGCTTGCCATCGCTGCGGTTGCGGGCCCAGCTGTAGGCCAGGGTGGCCTGGGCCGTTAGGCCGGGGGTCAGCCGGTAGCTGCCACCCAGCTCGGCGCCAGCGGTGCGCGCCTGCACATTGCGCACGTTGGAGGCCATGCCTGCATAGTCAAACAGCAGATAGTCCTGCACTTGGCCGACATAGGCCGAGGTCCAGAGCTGCCAGTCCGCCCCCTTCCAGCTCGCGCCCACATCGATCTGCGTGGTTTTCTCCGGCTGCAGGCCGTTGAAGGCATCGCCCTTGTCGGCTGCGCTGTTGCTCGGCGATATCAGCTCCCAGTAATCCGGAAAGCGCTGCACATGGCCAATACCGGCGTAGAGCGTGCTGCCATCGGCGCGGGCGCGTTCCCAACGCAGAAAGCCACTGGGCATGGCGCGGCGCTCGCGGTGGTTGCTGGCCGTGGCGGCCATGCTGCCATCCATGCCGGCCATGGCCTGCATGCCACCCATCGTACCCATATCGCCCATGCCCTCCATGCCACCCATGCCGCTGTCGCTGGGGTAGCGCCAGGCCTGGGCCCGGTCCAGCCGCAGGCCGGCCACCAGTTTGTCTTCACTACCCAGGTGCTGCGTGGCCTGCGCAAACAGGCCCTGGTTGCTGAACTTGGCATCCCGCGCCCAGGGCTTGCTACGGTAGGACTGCATCTCCGTGCCCGATCGGCTGTCATGCGGGCTACCCATCGCATCCACGCCCAGCACCGCTTCGGTGTGCGGGCCCAGCTGCCAGGTCGTCGCCACCCGCATGCCGGTGGTGGTGCGCCGTACATTGGCCGCCATCGGCATGGACATGCCGCCTTCCGGCACAAAGGGCCGCAGGCTGAAGTTGTCCATCACATGGTCGGCGCGGTTGTAATAGAGCTGCGCTTCCAGCTTGGTCAAGCGCTCGCCCAGGTTCTTTTTCTCCAGCCGCAGGCCATAGCTTTCGCGCTTGAACTGGGTGCCATCCATGCCCCGGCCGCCATAGCGTGCCTCGCCATCGCCTTGGCCGGCGCTCAGCTCCAGCCAGGTGTTGGCATCGGGCGTCCAGCCAATGGCGACATCGGTGTTCCATTTGTCCCAGTGCGAGGGCACGCGCTGGCCATCGCCATCGCGGTAGTCCTTGCTTTGCGAATGGTTGGCGGTGAGGCGCAGGTAGTACGCGGCATTGCCGGCCAGCAGGTCGATGTTCTGGTCGCTGCGCGCGGCCGTGCCGCCTTGCAGGCTGGCAGACAGCCGCACCTGGCCGCTGTCCAGTTCAGGCCGTTCGCGGTCAAAGCGCACCACCCCGGCCGATGCGCCCGGCCCCCAGATCACCGTCTGCGGGCCCTTGACCACCGTCAGCACATCGTAGGTCTCGGGCGAGATATAGGAGCTGGGCGAATCCATGCGCGCCGGGCAGGCGCCCAACAAGGTCTGCCCATTGGTCAATATCGGCAGGCGCGAGCCAAACTGGCCCCGGAACACCGGGTCGCTGTTGGAGCCACCACTGCGGATGGCCGAGAAGCCCGGAATGCTTTTGAGGTAGTCGGCCGCGTCACTCGCCGGCACCGGTTGGCGCGGCTGCTTGGGATCAGCCACCACCTGCAGCGGCGAATGCTCATGCACTGCGGTTACGACGGTCTCCTGCAGGCTGATCTCCGGCACGCTGGCCGCAGGTAGCGACGGTGCAGCAGGGCTTTGTCCCCAGGCAGAGCTGGTGGCCAAGACCAGTGCGGATAGCGCCATCTGCGGACGCTGCAAGCGGGCGCGCGGCGGGGCAGGCAGGCGCAGGCCCGGCGCTGCCTCCAAAAAGTAGGAAGTCATCAATGTCTCTCGCAGCAAGCGCTGCTGGGCGCAGCGGCTTGCATCAATGGGTGGTGGGGGCGCACGCAGCCATGCCCAGCCGGCCGCAGCGAAGGCGGCTAAAGCAGACATGACGAAGCGGCCCATGGGCCGCAGAGACTGCGCGGCTGCCCTCCCCGCGCGCGATGGGCGCGGAGAGCAGCGGCAGCATCACTGCGGCATAAGTGCGTTAGACAAGGACGGGAGGCGGGCCGCGCGCGGGCAGTGGCGCGCCCGGGGCTTGGGGGTGGTGCGCCGACTGGGCCTGCCACTGCGGGTGGAAGGCAGGGGCCGCTGGCCGGTGCACATCGGCGGCAAAGGCCAGCGGCAGCGCCATCGCAATACACAGCACGCAATCGGCGCCATGGGCGCTGTGCGCGCTGTGGCTGTCGCTGCCATCCGGCAGAAGATCATCCGCTGCCAGGTGGTCGCCATGGGCCAGCGCCACATCCAGCGCCGGTGCATTGACGCTGCATACATCGGCCGCCAGCGCCGCCGCAATGGGCTGCGCCAGCACGCGCACCTGCACACCTGCCAGCGATGCCACGAGCAGCAGCAACGCAAAAACCGCCGTGATGACGGCGGAGAAGCGGGGGCGGCTGCGCAGGCGTTGGAGCATGGTCAGGCAGCAGTGTAGGTGACTTCCAAACCTGTATGTTCAGAATTTATTAAATTATCAGTTCAATCAAGAAGGGGCCGGATTTAGCAAAACTGGCCTGCATCAGCCGGGCGCATTCCTCCATGGTCGTGGCGCGCGCCGCTTCCACGCCCATGCCTTCGGCCAGCTTCACCCAGCCAATCGAGGGGTTGCCCAGGTCCAGCATCTGCATGGCGGTGGCGCCCGGCGTGGCGCCCACGCCCTTGTATTCGCCAATCAAAATGTTGTAGCGGCTGTTGTTCAGCACGACGGTGGTGACAGGCAGCTGCTCGCGCGCCTGCGTCCACAGCGATTGCAACGAATACATCGCAGAGCCATCGGCCTGCAGATTGATCACCCGGCGCTGCTTGCCCGCACCAATGGCCGCGCCGGTCGCCACCGGCATGCCATCGCCAATCGCGCCGCCGGCCAGGTGCAGCCAGTCATGCGCCGGCGCGGCATGGGTGTGCGGGTAAAAGCCCCGGCCGTAGGAGATGCTCTCGTCCGAGACGATGGCGCCCTCGGGCATCAGCGCAGCCACGGTGCGGGCCAGGCTCTCGGGCGTGGGCGCGCCGGTGGCTGCCTCGGGCCGGGGGCCCGCATCGGGGATGGCGGCCTGCGGCGCCTGCAGCGCATCGACCAGGGCCTGCAGCGCAGCCAGCGGCTCCTGCTCGGGGCGCGTCAGCACATGCAGCTGGGCGCTCGCAGGGTACTGGGTCGACGGCAGACCGGGGTAGGCAAAAAAGCCCACCGGCGGCTTGGCGCCCACCAGAATGATGTGCTCAAACCGGGCCAGGGTTTGGATCGCGGCCTCCATGCCATAGGGCACGCGCTCCAGCGCCATGCGGCCTTGGCCGCGCTGCAGGTGCGATGCGCCGTACTCGGCCAGCACGGCAGCGCCGCTCGCCTGCGCCAGCCGCCACACCAGCGCCTGGGCCGGCGCAAACACCGCCGCGCCCGACAGCAGAATCAAGGCCTTGCCGCCCGCCTGGCGCAGCACCCTTGCCGCTTCATCGATCGCATGGCCATCCGCTGCGAGCGGCGCAGGCAGGGGCAGCGGTTGCGCCACCACACCACCTTCGTCCCAGGACACATTGGCCGGCAGGATCAGGCTGGCGATCTGACCGGGAAAGGTCGAGGCCGCACGCACGGCCATCGCCGCATCCTGGCCCAGGTCCGCACTGTGCGTGCTGGTATGCACCCAGCCTGATACGGCGCGCGCCAGGCCATCGGTATCAGCCGTCAGCGGCGCATCAAAAGGCCGGTGGTAGGTGGCCTGGTCGCCCACGATATTGACAATGCCGCTGCGCGCTCGGCGCGCATTGTGCAAATTGGCCAGGCCATTGGCCAGGCCCGGGCCGCAGTGCAGCAAGGTGCAGGCGGGCTTGCGGGCGATGCGGTAGTAGCCATCGGCCATGCCGGTGACCACGTTCTCCTGCAGGCCCAGAACGCAGTGCATACCGGGGATCTGGTCCAAAGCTGCTACAAAGTGCATCTCGCTGGTGCCGGGGTTTGCAAAGCAGGTATCCACCCCTGCAGCCAGCAAAGTCTTGACCAGACTGTGTGCGCCATTCATCTCTATATCCTTAAACGGTTGCCTATCACTGCGCGACACCTTAGCTGCAACGGCGCCAAAACCGGGTCGCCAAGATGAAAGCGGGCCCGCCCCGGCCACCGCCGCGCGCCGCACAAGCGCATGGATACAGGCCTTGCCCGGTTTTGCATCGACCCACCATGTAGGCCAATTCTCAAGCGCTATTACGGCCTTGGATGGCATGCGCGTCGGGGTGCGCAGGTGCACAGTGGGGGACCCGAGCAAGGTGGCAAGTGCAGCAACTGCGCTGCTCACCCTTGATGGCTTGCATGGCAGGCCTCCAAAAAGACCATCTGCAGCCCCTTTCATCCCCCAGCATCTGAACACCAAGTGTTACCACCAGAGCGCCCACTGCGCCTAGGATGGCCCGATGCAAAACCACACCAAGGAAACCCGCATGCACCGTATGTCCCGCCACGCCCTGTTGTCCACCGCGCTGGCCTGCGCTGCTTTGGCGGCCCAGGCCCAAAGCAGCCAGGGAGCGGCCAACCCAGCAGCGGTAGCCACGCCGCCCGCAGCCGAGGCAGCGCCCCAGGCCGCTGCGCCCAACCCGGCGGCTGAAAAGGCGCTGGCCCAGCGCTTCCAGGCGCTGCTCGCCGCCTTTGAAGGCAAGGCCGCTGTGCCCGATGCCAAGACTTTTACCGAAGACTTCAACAAGCAGGTCACGTCCGACCAGATGAAGCAGGTGTTCAACGATGTGCACCAAAGCGTGGGCAGCTGCAAGGTCGGCGCCCAGATGACCAGCCCGACCCCTTACATCACCAGCTACCTGCTGCAGTGTGACAAGGCCTATGTACCGATGGACATCGGCATCGAGGAAAAGGCACCCTACCGCGTCCACAGTCTGCTGATTCGCCCAGGCTACTGGAAGAAGTAAGCGCGGACGTTTCGACAAAATAGACGATCGAATCGACCGTCACAACCCATACTTATTAGTGTTTCCCTGGATAGGGCGTAAAAATTGACGCTTCAACGTCGATTTTTGCGCTCAATGGCCGTTTAGGCTGGTGATAATGCGCACAAGCTCGCCGCTTTGCCACAAAGCACAGCACAGAGCTGTCGCCGGGTCGCCACAAGCCGATTTGAGACCCCGACGGCGGGCAGCAAAAGCACTAGCATGCTAGCCACCTTATCAACATTCGGATCCGAGGATTCACTATGCGTAAAACCTTGATCGCACTGGCAGTGGCCGCTATCGCCGCCCCTGCTTTTGCTGCAGACCTGAAAGTAGCTGTCGACCCGACCTACGAACCGTTCACCTACAAGACGCCCCAAGGCGAAGTCACCGGTTTTGACGTGGACATCGCCAAGGCGGTGTGCGAGCAGATCAAGCGCAAGTGCGTGTTTGTCGAGCAAGTCTGGGACAGCATGATCCCCGGCCTGCAAGCCAAGAAGTACGACGTCATCGTCAGCTCCATGTCGATGACCGACGAGCGCCGCCGCGTGGTCGATTTCAGCGACCGCTACTACAAGACGCCCAGCGCCGTGGTGCTGAAGAAAAGCGTGGAATACAAGGGCCCGGCTTCTGCCAAGGGCCTGAAGATCGGCGTGCTCAAGGGCTCGACCCAAGAGAAATGGGCCAATGGCGAGCTCAAGCCTGCAGGCGCGACCATCGTGCCTTATGAAGCCCAGGACCAGGTCTACCTGGATATCAAGTCCGGCCGCCTCGACGGCACCGTGGCCGACAAGGTCGAAGTCAATGGCGGCTTCCTGCGCAAGCCCGAAGGTGCCGACTACGGCTACAAGGGCCCGGACCAGTACGAGACCAAATACTACGGTGATGGCATCGGCATTGCGCTGCGCAAGAACCAGGGCGACCTGAAAAAGCAGATCAACGAAGCGATCAAGACCATCCGCAGCAATGGCACCTATGCCACCATTGCCAAGAAGTACTTCGATTTCGACCCCTACGGCAACTGATCTTTGCAAAACGCGGTCGCGCCCCTGGCGCCACCGCGTCCTCGATCAGGGCTAACACCAAGCGGCGCGCTGCTCCAGAGTCTTCATACTGGATGAATCGCGCCGCAATTCCATGGTGCCAAGCCTTTTTGCAGCGCCCACCCAAGGCAAACACCAGGCCATCCATGGGCCCGATTGCGCACCGCAATCACGGCGCCTAAGGCCAAAAACTATGAGTGATTACTTTCAATCGATCCTGATGGGCTCGCTGCTCACCGTGGCGGTCTCGCTGGCATCGGCTGCCATCGCCACCGTGCTGGGGCTGCTGGGCGCCAGTGCCAAGCTCTCAGGCCGCCGACCGCTGGTGGTATTGGCAACCTTCTACACCTCCATCGTGCGCGGCATCCCCGAGCTGGTGATGA
Organism: Comamonas sp. MYb69; assembly: GCF_037479315.1. Taxonomy (NCBI): domain Bacteria; kingdom Pseudomonadati; phylum Pseudomonadota; class Betaproteobacteria; order Burkholderiales; family Comamonadaceae; genus Comamonas; species Comamonas sp. MYb69. The sequence goes on along the minus strand of NZ_JBBGZG010000010.1, from coordinate 173,091 downwards.
TGCTGCTGGTCTTCTACGGCGGCGCCATCGGCCTCAATACCTTGCTCGAGAAGATGGGCAGCGAAAGCTCGGTCGACCTCAACCCCTTTGTAGCCGGCTCGTTCACGATCGGCTTTATCTACGGCGCCTATATGACCGAAACCTTCCGGGGCGCGATCCTGGCCATCCCCAAGGGCCAGATGGAAGCGGCCTGGGCCTTCGGCATGAGTCCGGTCAAGACCTTCTTTCGGATCACGCTGCCGCAGATGGTGCGCTATGCCCTGCCCGGCTTTACCAATAACTGGCTGGTGCTGATCAAGGCCACCGCGCTGGTCAGCCTGATCGGCCTGCAAGACATGACCTACCTGGCCAAGCAGGCCAGCGCCGCTGCGCGCGAGCCCTTTATCTTTTTCCTCTTCACCGCTGCGCTGTACCTCGTCTACACATCGGTATCGCTGTGGGCGCTGGGCCGCCTCAATGCCCGCTACAGCTTGGGAACCGAAAAGGTGCAGCTATGAACTGGGACGTCATTTTTCAGCCCGACACCATTGCGCTGTACGGTGAGGGCCTGGTCACCACCCTCAAGCTGCTGCTGTCCAGCCTGGCCATTGGCGCCGTGCTGGCGCTGCTGGGCGCGCTCGCGCTGGTCAGCCGCTCCTGGCTGCTGCGCAAAAGCGTGGGGGCCTTTACCTATTTCATGCGCGGCACGCCGCTGCTGATCCAGGTCTACCTGATCTACTACGGCTTCTCGCAGCTCGAATGGGTGCAGGCGCGCTGGGATGCGGTCTGGCCCTGGACCTATTTCAAAGAGCCGTTCTTCTGCGCGTTCCTCGCCTTCACCTTGAACAACGCGGCCTACACGGCCGAGATGCTCGCCGGCTCGATCCGCGAAACCTACAAGGGCGAAGTGGAAGCGGCCCGCGCGATGGGCATGAGCCGATGGCAGCTGATGCGCCGCATCGTGATGCCCAGTGCCATCCGCCGCACCCTGCCCGCCTACAGCAACGAGGTGGTGATGATGCTGCACTCGACCAGCCTGGCTTCCACCGTGCCGTCGCTGGTGGACCTGACCGGCGCTGCCAGCCGGGTGTACTCGGACTACTACCTGCCGTTTGAAGCCTATATCGCGGCAGCTGCCATCTACCTGAGCATCACCTTTATCCTGATTGGCATCTTCCGCCTCGCCGAGCGCCGTTTCCTGGGCTACCTGGCCCCGCGCAAGGCCTAAGACATTCGAGCATCGAGATATGAACGCATCCAACTACAAACTGCAGGCGCTGGACATCCACAAGAGCTATGGCAGCAACCAAGTGCTCAAGGGCGTCTCGCTCAACGCCTGCGCTGGCGACGTGATCAGCATCATCGGCAGCTCCGGCTCGGGCAAGAGCACCTTTCTGCGCTGCATCAACCTGCTGGAGCAGCCCCAGCAAGGGCAAATCATCGTGGCTGGCGAAAGCCTGCAGCTGCGCACCGGCCGCAATGGCGCGCTGGACGCGGTCGACCCCAAGCAGCTCCAGCGCCTGCGCAGCAAGCTGGCGATGGTGTTCCAGCATTTCAACCTCTGGGCCCACATGACGGTGATGCAGAACATCATCGAAGTGCCGGTGCATGTGCTGGGCATCAGCAAGGACGAGGCCGTCGCCCGCGCCCGCAAGTACCTCAAGCTGGTGGGCCTGGAAAACAAGGAAGACAGCTACCCCAACCACATGAGTGGCGGCCAGCAGCAACGCGTGGCCATTGCGCGCGCGCTGGCGGTCGAGCCCGAGGTGATGCTGTTTGACGAGCCCACCTCGGCCCTCGACCCCGAGCTGGTCGGTGAGGTGCTGCGTGTGATGCAGGTGCTCGCCCAGGAAGGCCGCACCATGCTGGTCGTGACGCATGAAATGGGCTTTGCCCGCGAGGTCTCCAACCATGTGATCTTCCTGCACCAGGGCCTGATCGAAGAGCAAGGCCCGCCGCGCGAGGTGCTGGCCAACCCCAAAAGTGAGCGTCTGGCACGTTTCCTCTCTGGAAGCCTGAAGTAAGCGGCGCAGGCCGAGTTCTGCCCGCGACAGCATCAGCGCCACCCAAGCGGCGGGCAGGCGCACAATAGGGCCGGTCGCGGCTGACCTGGAGAGGATTCTTCAGGCAGCCAAGTGCCAGCCGGCCCCTCGGCGCAGACTCGATACCCCTTCACCCCCACCATGGGCACGCCCAGCTCCCCTCCTCCCGCATCCGATCCGGCCCTAGACAGTGACGCAGCATTCTCGCTGCGCCGCATTGCCGTGGCGGCCTTTGGGCCTTCGCTGCTGTTTGGCATTGGCGAGGGTGCGGTGCTGCCGGTCATCGTGCTGATGGCGCGCGATCTGGGCGCCTCAGTGCCCATCGCAGCGCTGGTGGTGGGGCTGGTCAGCATTGGCTCCTTGCTGAGCAATATCCCGGCATCGCTGATAACAGCGCGCTGGGGCGAGCGCTGGGCGATTGTGGCCGCAGGCCTGTGGAGCGCCATCGGCATGGCCCTCTGCCTGGCCACCCAGCAGCTGTGGCTGTTTGCGCTGGGCTGCCTGAAGTTGGGCATGTCGCAGGCGGTCTACAACCTGGCGCGGCAAAGCTATCTGACCGAGGCCGTGCCCGTGTCCTACCGCGCGCGGGCGCTGTCCACCCTGGGTGGGGTGATGCGCATTGGCATGTTCATCGGGCCCTTTATTGGCGCCTGGGCCATGCATAGCTGGGGCCTGCATGCGGCGTTCGCGGTGGGCATTGTGGGCGTTCTCTGCGCGGCAGCCATTGGCCTGCGCGTGCCCGATCTGGCGGCGCCCGCCGCGCTGCCAGGCCAGCCGCTGCCCACCGAGGCACCGTCCATCGCCGGCATTCTGCGCGATCACCACCGGCTGTTTCTCACGCTGGGCCTGGGCGTGCTGCTGGTCAGCGCCGTGCGCGCCTCGCGCCAGGTGGTCATTCCGCTATGGGCCGACCATCTTGCGCTGGCACCGGCTGCCGCCTCGCTGGTCTACGGGCTGGCAGGCGCCATCGATATGCTGGTCTTCTACCCTGCGGGCAAGCTGATGGATCTCAAAGGCCGGCGCTGGGTGGCCGTGCCATCGATGCTGGTGATGGGCGCGGCCATGCTGCTGATGCCGCTGACGGCCAGCGTGACGACCTTGCTGCTGGCGGCCATGGCGCTGGGCTTTGGCAACGGCATTGGCTCGGGCCTGATCATGACCTTGGGGGCCGACCACGCACCGCGCCATGCGCGGGCGCATTTTCTGGGGTTATGGCGCCTGGCGGCCGACCTGGGCTCATCGCTGGGGCCAGCGCTGCTGTCGTTTCTGGCCGGCAGCCTGTCGCTGGCCAGCGGCATCGCCTGCATCGGCTTGCTGGCCTGGGGCGCGGCGGCTGCGCTGGCGCGCTGGATACCGCCTGCCAAGCGCTGAGCCCTTTAGCCCGCGCTGGCGCAGCTACCAGACGACCGGTTCGGGCTCCAGCTGGATGCCAAAGCGCTCATAGACACTGGTCTGGATCGCGCGCGCCAAGGTGACCACCTCACCGCCGGTCACGCTGCCTTCGCCCGCACCCAGGTTGACCAGCACGAGGGCCTGGCGGTCATAGACACCGGCCTTGCCAATGCTTTTGCCGCGCCAGCCGCAGGCATCGATCATCCAGCCCGCAGCCAGCTTGATGCTGCCGTCCAGCATCGGGTAGTGCACGATCTTGGGTTCGCGCGCAATGATGTCCTCGCACTGGTCGGCAGTCACCTGCGGGTTCTTGAAAAAGCTGCCGGCATTGCCGATCTGCGCCGGATCGGGCAGCTTGGCGCGGCGGATCTCCACCACCCAGTCAAAGATGTCCTGGGCCGTGGGCTGCGCAATGCCTTTTTCAGCCTGCTTGCGGGCCAGGTCCAGGTAGCCCAGCTCGGGCTTCCAATCCTTGGCCAGGCGCAGCCGCACATGGGTGATGACGGCGCGGCCCGCCAGGCCCATGCCCCGAGGCTCGGCCACGCCGGTGGCGCGGGCAATCATCGTCAATGGCATGGTCTCGGCCGGCGCATGCTTGAACACCGAATCCCGGTAGCCAAACGCGCACTGCGCCGCCTGCAGGCTGAAATGCTCGCCATTGCTCAGGTCGATCGCATCGAGCGAGTCAAAGCGGTCTTGCAGCTCCACGCCATAGGCGCCAATGTTCTGCACGGGTGCTGCGCCAGCGGTGCCCGGGATCAGCGCCAGGTTCTCCAGCCCGGGGTAGCCCTGGGCCAGGCTCCAGGCCACGACCTCGTGCCAGACTTCACCGGCGCCCACTTCAATGATGTAGTGCTTGTCGGTCTCTTCGACCAGGCGCTTGCCCATGATCTCCATCTTGAAGACGGTGGGCTCGACATCGCCGGTGATGACGATATTGCTGCCGCCCCCCAGCACCACCACCTGGCGGCTGGCGCCCAACGGGGGCTGGGCCAAAAAATCACGGATATCCTGCGGGGCCTGCACGCGCACCAGGTTCATGGCCCGCGCCATGATGCCAAAGGTGTTGTATTGCTGCAGCGGGGCATTTTTCTCGACTAACATCGCTAGATTGTCGCACTTGTCGCGACCCACTCAGGCGCTCAGCCTGGCCTGCAAGGAGAGTATTTATGCCATCGTTTGACACGGTTTGCGAAGCCGACTTCGTCGAGGTGAAAAACGCTGTTGAGAATTCCGCCAAGGAAATTGGCACCCGTTTTGACTTCAAGGGAACGTCGGCCGGGATCGAGCTCAAGGACAAAGAGATCATCATGTACGGCGATGCCGACTTCCAGCTGGTGCAGGTCGAAGACATCCTGCGCAACAAGCTGACCAAGCGCAATGTGGATGTGCGCTTTCTGGACAAGGGCGATGTGCAAAAGGTCGGCGGCGACAAGGTCAAGCAAGTGATCAAGGTGCGCAATGGCATCGAGCAGGAGCTGGCCAAGAAGATCCAGAAGCTCATCAAGGACAGCAAGATGAAGGTGCAGGCCGCCATCCAGGGCGATGCCGTGCGCATCACTGGCGCCAAGCGCGACGATCTGCAAGCAGCGATGGCGCTGCTGAAAAAAGACGTGACCGACGTGCCACTGTCGTTCAATAACTTCCGCGACTAATCCGCACTCGATCAAACACAAACAGGCCGCGCTGCAGGGATTGCAGCGCGGCCTGTTTTTATGGCGCCTACCCTTTTAGAACTGGTAGTTCGCGCTCAGCAAAGCACCACGCGGCGTGCCGGGCATGCTGCTGGAACGCCAGTATTCCTTGTTGGTCAGGTTGGACACTGCCAAGGTGACGGTCCAGGGCGCGGCGCGCCAGCCCACCAGGCCATCCCAGCGGGTGTAGCCGGGCACGCGGCTGGTGTTGGCATCATTGGTGTAGCGCGCGCTGGTGTGGGTCACGCCCAGCTCGGCATACCAGTTGCCTGCAGGCGCATAGCGCAGAAAGACATTGCCATTGCGGCGCGCAGTATTGGCCAGGTAGTTGCCTTCCAGCGCGGGGTTGGCCTTGTTCTCGGTGACCTTGGCGGCCATGATGCCGACGCCGCCGCGCACATACCAAAACGGTGCCACACGGCCAGATGCGCTGAACTCGATACCGCGCGAGCGCTCCTTGCCACGCACGGCCCAGGTGAAGGGGTCGTTGTCCGGATCGGGACGGTAGCGGATGTTGTAGTGCTCCAGCTGGTAGACGGCCAGCTGCGTGGACAGCGCGCCGTCCAGCCAATCGCTCTTGACCCCCATCTCAAACTGCTGCGAATGCTGGGGCTCGTCGTCCAGCACCGCGCCAGCGCCGGTATCGACCGACAGCATGCCGCGCCCGCCATAGGGCGAGAAGCTGCGGCTCCAGGACGCATACAGGCTGTGCTCGCGCACCGGCTGCCAGACCAGGCCAGCACGGGGGCTGACCGAGTTGCCGTCCGTGCTGCGGCTGGCGTTGGTCAGCTGGTTGGTGCTGTTGAAGTCAAAGTTGTCATAGCGTGCACCCAGCAACAGCTTCCACTGGTCGCTCAGGCTGATCAAGTCCTGCACATACAGCGCGCGGGCCGTGCCCTTGTGCAGGTTCTGCTGGGATGGCGTGCCTTGGGGCGGGCGCACGGCATCGAACACCGGGTTGTTCGGGTCGATATAGCCATTGCTGTTGGCGGTGCTGAAGAGGCGCGGCGCGCGCTCTTCCTCGCTGTGCTCCACGCCCAGCAACAGCTCGTGGCGCATGCCGGCCAGGTCCAGCTTGCCGGTCAGGTCCACGGTGTGGGTGGTGGTGCGGTTCTCGGTTTGCTGCCAGGCATAGCTTTGGCGCAGCAGGCCGGGGTTGGCGCACTTGGCGCCCGCAGGGGTCAGGCCCTGGGGATTGCAGTAGGTGCCGGCAAAGTAGTGGTCAAAGTCCTGGCTGGCTTCGCGCTTGCTGGCCACCCAGCGCACACTCCAGGCCTTGTTGAACTCGTACGACAGGTCCGAGCGCAGCACGCGCAGGCGGTCTTCGACAAAGTCGCCCGGCTGGGCAATGCCCTGGCGCAGCGACATGCCTGGCGGCATCTGGTCGTAGGAAGGCCCCCGGTCCGGCACGCGCCAGACATTGTCATAGGTGTACTGGCCGGTCCAGCGCAGGCCCGTGCGCGTATCCACCAGGATACTGGGCGAGACCATCTCGTTGCGGTTGCGGATGCCGCTGCGAAAGCTGTGCGCCTGCTCGCGGTCGGCCGTGAGGCGCATGACCACATTGGGGCTGATCACCCGGTTGATGTCGATGGTGCCGCCCACGTTCTCCCAGGAGCCACCACGCAGGGTCACGCTGCTGACGCCATCAAAGCGCGCCTGCTTGCTGACCATGTTGACGACGCCGCCGCCCGCGCCACGGCCGTACAGCACCGAGGCCGGGCCTTTCAGAATCTCGATGCGCTCGACATTGGCGGTGCTGCGGCGCACCTGGCCGGATTCGCGCACGCCATCGCGGTAGATGTCCCCGCTGTCGGCATTGAAGCCGCGGATCATCACGCCCTCGCCACGCATGTCATAGCTGGTGTTGACGCCCGGCACGCCATCGAGCATGACCGACAGGTCATTGATGCCATAGCTCTTGTACTTGTTGACTTCCAAGGTGTCGATGGTCTGCGGAATGTCCTTGGGCGCCATATAGGTCTTGGTCGCCGTGGTCACGCCTTCGGGGCGCACATCATCGGGATCGAACTGGTCTGCAGACACCTGGACCGTTGGCAAGGTGTGCTCTTGTGCGATGGCGGGCACGGCGGCCATCATCAACAGCGCGGCGACCGACAGGCCGGCGCGCTCGCCTCTTGTACGCGCGAGCGTCTCGCTGCGAAGGGCTTGGATCATTGAAAACTCCTGAAACAATAATTCCGCTTGGTAAACGGCTTGTAAATTTGAGTCAGGGATGCTAATGATAACGATTATCAATAGCAATATATTAACCTTAAGCGGGCGTTTACTTTTCAAAAAAACAACGGGCTAGACTTTTCGTCAAAAAAATAAATCGCAGCTTTTGCTGCCGCTCGCATGCTTTAGGATGTAAAGCAGTCGACCTGCCTGTGACCCGCGCTAGACGCGGCACCGCCCTGCCCGTATGCACCACCATGCTGCCCCGCGACCTATGAAGCTTTCAGTCCCCAAGCCCTGCCCCGCCCCTACCCGCCTGCACCGCTGGGCATTGGCACTGGCCCTGTGCGGCAGCGCCAGTTGGGCCGTCCATGCACAGGAGGCCGCCGAAGGCCCCCGCTCGGTGGCGCTGGCCGGCATTCTGGGGGACAAGGCCTTGCTCGTCATCGATGGCCGGGCGCCCAAGGCCGTGGCAGCGGGCAGCAGCTACCAGCAGGTGCAGGTGGTCAGCGTCAAGGATGGGCAGGCCCAGGTCAGCATCGCGGGCGCCCTGCACAGCCTGCGCATGGGCGAGTCGCCGGTCAGCGTGGCCGATGCGGCGCTGCCCGTCAGCAACACCGGCCGCATTGTGCTGGCGGCCGATGCCAGCGGCCACTTCATGACGGCCGGCATGATCAATGGCAAGGCGACGCGCTTTCTGGTCGATACCGGTGCCACCACGGTGAGCCTGGGGATGAGCGAGGCGCTCAAGCTGGGGATTGACTACAAACAGGGCCGTGCAGTGCGCATGGGCACGGCCAATGGCGTCAGCAACGGCTGGCATCTGAAGCTGAGCAGCGTGCGCATCTCCGATGTGGAGCTGCGCAATGTCGATGCCGTGGTCGCCTCGGCCAACATGCCTTATGTGCTGCTGGGCAACAGCTTTCTCAATGCCTTTGAGATGAAGCGCGCCGGCCCGCAGATGACCTTGGACCGGATCAAGTAGCGGCGCGCCACAGCGCTGAACGCGGTCCAAAACAAATAGGGCTGAACCCGCGATGGTATTCAGCCCTTTTCGCCGTCTGCCCGTGGGCAGCGCGACGCATCACTTGCTTTTCTTCTGGCCCAGCTTGGATTCCTTGCCTTCCACCAGGCGCTGGATATTGAGCTTGTGGCGGTAGACCAGCAAGGCCGACATCACCAGGATCGCGACAAAGATCTCAGCATGGAAATCCCAGAGCTCGCCGCCGATAAGGATGTAGAACACCGGCGCCAGCACCGCCGCCACCAGCGACGACAGCGACGAATAGCGCCAGATGGCAGCGACCGCCACCCAGGCCAGCAAGACCAAGAGACCCAGCCAACCGCTAAAGCCCAGCAGCACGCCCAGCGCAGTGGCCACGCCCTTGCCGCCTTCAAATTTGAAGAATACCGGCCAGAGGTGGCCCAGAAATGCCGCAATCCCCACCAGGGCGACAGTGCCCTCTTGCAGGCCATAGCGCTTGCCCAACCAGACCACCAGCGCCACCGGCAGCCAGCCCTTGGCGGCATCGAGCAGCAAGGTCACCACGGCCGCTGCCTTGCTGCCCGAGCGCAGCACATTGGTCGCACCCGGGTTTTTGCTGCCATAGGTGCGCGGGTCACTCAGGCCCATCGTGCGGCTGACGATCACCGCAAACGACAGCGAACCGATGAGGTAGGCCAAGATGGTGGCCAGGATGGAATAAACGGTACTCAAATTGCTCCCCTTGTCTGCGCGCCTGGGCGGCCGGCGCGCACTGGTGTATCTAGGTCAAAAACAGGCATCATTCTGCCAGCGCGCATTGCACCGGCTGGGCGCCCAGCACCTCCACGCATGCTTTGGGGTCGATCTGCACCAAAAAACCACGCCGCCCGCCGTTGATGGCGATACGCGGCAGCGCCAGAATCGTCTCCTGGATATAGACCGGCATGGCCTTGCGCAGGCCAAACGGTGAGGTGCCCCCCACCAGGTAGCCGCTGTGGCGGCTGGCCACTTCGGGCGTGCAGGGCTCCACGCTCTTGGCGCCAATCTGGCGCGCCAGGCTCTTGGTCGACACCTTGCAGTCGCCATGCATCAGCACGATGAGGGGCTTGGCATCCTGGTTCTGCATCACCAGGGTCTTGACGACAACATGCTCATCGAGCCCCAGCTGGCGGGCCGATTCGGACGTGCCGCCATGCTCCACATAGTCGTAGGGATGCTCGGTAAACGCCACCTTGTGCGCCTTCAGAAACTGGGTGGCAGGCGTTTCGCTGATATGGTTTTTTTTGCTCATGGCTGGAGGGGTGGCGGCAGGCGCCACACAAAATCTGCCCCTATTGTCTCGAAAAATAAGCGGAGGGCGCCGCCAAGCATAGCGGCCTTGGCAACGCCAAAGGACCTGGTTTGCACCAGGGCCTGCAGGTCAGCGCCTTCATCAGCCCCTTCAGGGACCTCAGAACCTGTTGAAGACTTAGAGCCGGTAACACGACCCAGCAAACCGAAGGTTTGCGGTTGAGACTAGGCGTCCTGCCGCAGGCAGTACAGTAGTACGATAAGGCAGGGCGCGGCCGGCGAGGCAACGACGTATCAAGGGTTGTGTTGACGGCTCTTATTGCGCCGGATCGCCCAGCGCCCAGCGCAGTGCGTCAATCTCCTGCAGCAAGGCCTCGGACAGCTGCGTGCCCCAGACATTCAGGTCTTCGTCCAGTTGCTCCATCGTGCGCACACCGATGATGGTGCTGCCCACCTGCCATTTGTTGTAGCAAAAGGCCAATGCCAATGCAGCCGGGGTCAGGCCATGGTCGCGTGCCAACTGGTTGTAGCGCTTGGCGGCATCCAGCGCTTCGGGGCGGCCCCAGCGCTGCTTGCGCACCGATTCATAGCTGGCAATGCGCGCGCCCTGGGGTGCCTGGGGGCCGGTGATGCCGCTGTCGTCATACTTGCCCGTCAGCAGGCCAAAGGCGAGGGGCGAGTACGCCAGCAGCGACACGCCCAGGCGGTCGCAGGTTTCGTCCAGGCCGTTTTCCCAGCTGCGGTTGATGAGGCAGTACGGGTTTTGCACGCTGGCCACGCGCGGAAGGCCATGCTGCTCGGCCAGGCGCACAAACTCATGCACGCCATACGGCGTCTCGTTGGACAGGCCAATGTGGCGGATCTTGCCGGCCTTGACCAGGCCCGCCAAGGCCTGCAGCTGCTCGCCAATCGTCGTCTCGCTGGTTTCCTTTTTCGGGTCGTAGTACAGATTGCCAAAGGCGGGCACATGGCGCTCGGGCCAGTGGATCTGGTAGAGGTCGATCACATCGGTCTGCAGGCGGCGCAGGCTCGCCTCGCACGATGCGACGATGTCGGCCGCCGTCATGCCCTTGCCCTCACGCACCCAGGGCATGCCGCGCGATGGGCCCGCCACCTTGCTGGCCAGCACCACCTTGTCACGCTGGCCCGGGTTGGCCTTGAACCAGTTGCCGATGATGGTCTCCGTCGCACCATAGGTTTCGGCGCGGGCGGGCACCGAGTACATCTCGGCCGTGTCCCAGAAGTACACGCCTCGCGCCAGCGAATGGCTGAGCATGGCATGCGCATCCGCCTCGCTCACTTGCTCGCCAAACGTCATCGTGCCCAGGCAAATGGGCGATACCTTCAAATCACTGCGGCCAAGTTGGATGTCTTGCATAAGAAAAATTCAGCGGTGTCGGTCAAAAAACCAAGTGTAAAAGCATTTTTTGACACCTCGCTGGCCATGGCCGCCATGCGCGCCACGCAGAGATGCCCATCGATACGGGCACCACCGCCACCCAGGCAGCACAGCGCAGCAGATCGAGGCGCTGTCAAGCCTTATTCATCGCTCTATTGATCCGCATCAGCCGCCAATCTCCCGTAAGTTCTGCCGAAGCTTCATCTTTTATTATTTATAAAAAACTATCGAATTCATTAATCCGTTCAATACAGTTATAGCGACAGCACACGATGTTCCAGCCGCCCAACCCCCACAGCCACCCTCCCCCCGCACCCCGGCCAGACAAGCCGCGCGACTCCAGGCCCGAGGGCGGCAAAAGCCTGCCCACGCCCTGCACCGAGACCCATTGCCCCCCGTGCGCGCCCCATGGCAGGCAGGCCAGAGCCTCCAGCGGCAGGGCGCCATACGCGCAGCCGCCCAAAGATCCCTTCATCGGCTATGTGCCCTGCTGGTCCCAGGGCAGCCCACCAGGCATCGTCCAGTGCATGCTGTGCGACGCCAGCGGGCATGCACATGGCACCGTGCGGCTGATCTTTGAACCCCAAGCCCCCCTGCACTGCCACCAGGGCCAGATCCTGCGGGTGTTGCTGCCCGGTGGCTGCGGGCCCGAGATTGTGGTGACCTCCCACCCCAGCGACACCGGCGTGATGCATGGCCGCCTGCTGCCGGCCCAGGGCGCGCCCCTGCCCGCCCAGTTCGGCCCCGATGCAGCCTTTGGATTGATGTTCCAGGTCTGCCTGCGCCACAAGAGCCGCTCCAGCTGAATCCGTAGAACCTGTTTACAGTCCCAAACACCGCCCGCTGTCTCTCTGGCGCGCGGTAGCCGGCCGGGCCGCTTCTACAATGCAGCAGCCCTATGATCCATGCCACGCCCCTGAGCGACGCCCTGCGATCGCGCATCCACCACAGCCTGCAGCATTTTGAGGTGCAGCGCATGGGCGGCGCCGGCCAGTCCCAAGCTGCCGTCGCGCTGGTGCTGCTGGACGAAGGCCCTGGCGCCGGGCTCGAAGGCATGCCCGCAACCGCGCTGTGGAGCAACGAGGCCGCTTTGCTGCTGACGCGCCGCGCCCTGCACTTGCGCAACCACCCGGGCCAATGGGCACTGCCCGGCGGCCGCATCGAGGCGGGCGAGACCGCCGAGCAGGCCGCCTTGCGCGAGTTGCATGAAGAGGCGGGCCTGTTGCTGGCGCCCAGCCAGGTGCTCGGTTGCCTCGATGACTACGCCACGCGTTCGGGCTTTGTCATCACCCCGGTGGTGGTCTGGGCCGGTGCCACCGCCCAGCTGCAGCCCAACCCCGATGAAGTGGCCAGCGTGCACCGCATCCCGCTGGCCGAGCTGCTGCGCAGCGATGCGCCGATGCTCGAGCACACCGATGCATCGCCGCATCCGGTGCTGCGCATGCCCATGGGCAAGAGCTGGGTGGCCGCACCCACGGCCGCATTTTTGTACCAGTTTCGCGAGGTTTGCCTGCTGGGGCACCCCACCCGCGTCGCGCATTTTGACCAGCCCCGGTTTGCCTGGAAGTGAGCCTCGCCTCGCCCAGCGCCGCAAACGCTGCGCAGCGGGAGCAAAAACATTATTAAATCAAGCATATGCCCTAAAGCACCACTGGCCGGCCAAGCGCTGCCAGCATGCGACAATAATGGGCTAGACCGCAATAATAGGACACAGTGACATGGAAGCAGAACGCATCAACCAAATCGGCAACACCCTCGAAGACCTGTCCAGCCGGACAGAAGAGCTTCGGAGGTATCTTTGACTACGATGCAAAGTACGAACGACTGCGCACGGTAAACGCCTCGCTGGAAGACCCCAGCGTCTGGAACGATCCCAAGAAGGCCCAGGAGCTGGGCAAGGAAAAGAAGGCCCTCGACTCCGTCGTGTTGACCTTGCAAAAGCTGAGCAGTGAGCTGGCGGACAACACCGAGCTCTTCGAGATGAGCAAGGAAGAAGGCGATGACGCCGGGCTGGAAACCATCGAAGCCGAGGCTGCCAAGCTGCGCCCGCTGATCGAGGAGCTCGAGTTCCGCCGCATGTTCCGCAATGAGGCCGATCCGCTCAACTGCTTTGTCGACATCCAGGCCGGCGCCGGTGGCACCGAGGCTTGCGACTGGGCCAGCATGCTGCTGCGCCAGTACCTCAAGTACGCCGAGCGCAAGGGCTTCAAGGCCACCGTCGAAGAAGAAACCCCGGGCGATGTCGCCGGCATCAAGAGCGCCACGATCAAGATCGAAGGCGAGTACGCCTTTGGCCTGCTGCGCACCGAAACCGGTGTGCACCGCCTTGTGCGTAAAAGCCCGTTCGACTCGTCGGGCGGCCGCCACACCAGCTTCTCGTCGCTGTTCGTCTACCCCGAGATTGATGACTCCATCGAGATCAACATCAACCCCTCGGATGTGCGTACCGACACCTACCGTGCCTCGGGCGCGGGTGGCCAGCACATCAACAAGACCGACTCGGCCGTGCGCCTGACCCACATCCCGACCGGCATCGTCGTGCAGTGCCAGGATGGCCGTAGCCAACACAGCAACCGCGATGTGGCCTGGCAGCGCCTGCGCTCCAAGCTCTATGACTTTGAAATGCGCAAGCGCATGGAAGAGCAGCAAAAGCTCGAAGACACCAAGACCGATGTGGGCTGGGGCCACCAGATCCGCAGCTACGTGCTGGACAACAGCCGTATCAAGGACCTGCGCACCAACGTCGAAGTCTCCGCCACCCAAAAGGTGCTGGACGGCGACCTGGACGTGTTCATCGAAGCCTCGCTCAAGCAAGGCGTTTAAAAACCTGTGGCACTCCCCATGCAGCGCAGCCTTGCAGCGGTGCATGCGGCGTGCCTCAGCCCCTCTATCGATTGGCTGGGCCTCCCAGCCAATACGGACCTGAAGACAAGCCCAATGCCTGCGATCGAAGCGCTGATTTTTGACATGGACGGCACCATGGTTCACTCCATGCCCTGGCACACCCAGGCCTGGGTGGAGTACGCACGCCGCCACGCCTTGGATCTGGATGTGCCTGCCTTCATGGCGCAGACCACCGGCAAGAACGCCTTTGAATGCGCCTGCGCGCTGATGGGCCGCACGGTGAGCGCCGAAGAGAGCGAGCGCATCACCGCAGAAAAAGAAGGCATTTACCGCGAGCTGTTTGCCGCCCATTTCTGCGCGGTCGATGGCTTTGACCGCTTTCATGCCCAGGCGCGAGACATGGGCCTCAAAGTGGCCATTGGCACTGCGGGCGACCAGGACAATGTACGCTTTGTGCTGGACAACCTGCAGATGCAGCCCCCGGCCCAGGCGATTGCGCGTGGCGACGAGGGCCTGCCCGGCAAGCCCCACCCCGATATTTTTCTGAAGGCGGCCGAGCGCCTAGCGATAGACCCGGCCGCCTGCATCGTGTTTGAAGATGCGCCGCACGGCATTGAAGCGGCGCGGCGCGCCGGCATGCGTGCGGTGGGCATTGGCACCACGCACGATGCCCAGCAACTCAGCGGCCCCCATGTTCTGGCATGGGCGCCCGATTTTTCGACCCTGCTCAACAACCAATTTTTGGAGAAGCTCCATGATGCGTGAAGGACAAGCACACACCGTGTACCGCGCCGACTACCAGGCCCCGGCATGGTGGATTGATACGGTCGACCTGACATTCGATCTGGACCCGGCCAAGACGCGCGTGCTCAACAAGATGCGCGTGCGCCGCAACCCCGATGTGCCAGCCCAGCCGCTGCACCTCAATGGCGACGAGCTGAACCTGGCCCGCGTGATGGTCAATGGCGCCGCCTCCTCGTTCAAGATGGACGGCTCGGACCTGGTGCTGGAGAACCTGCCCGAAGGCAGCGACCCGGTCGACCTGGAGATCTTCACCACCTGCATGCCCGAGAAGAACACCAAGCTGATGGGCCTGTACACCAGCAATGGCTCGTTCTTCACGCAGTGCGAGGCCGAAGGCTTTCGCCGCATCACCTATTTCCTGGACCGTCCCGATGTGATGGCCATGTACACCGTGACCCTGCGCGCCAACAAGGCCCAGTTCCCGGTGCTGCTGTCCAACGGCAACCTGGTCGAGCAAGGCGACTTGCAAGGGCCTGGCAACGAAGGCCGCCACTTTGCCAAGTGGGTCGATCCGCACAAAAAGCCCTGCTACCTGTTCGCACTGGTGGCCGGCAACCTGGTCGCCCGCGAGCAGAAGATCAAAAGCCGCGCGGGCAACGAGCACCTGCTGCAGGTCTTTGTGCGCCCGGGCGACCTGGAGAAGACCGAGCATGCGATGAACTCGCTGATGGCCTCCATCGCCTGGGACGAAGCCCGCTTTGGCCTGAGCCTGGACCTCGACCGCTTCATGATCGTCGCCACCAGCGACTTCAACATGGGCGCGATGGAGAACAAGGGCCTCAACATCTTCAACACCAAGTACGTGCTGGCCAGCCAGGCCACCGCGACCGATGCCGACTACGCCAATATCGAGTCGGTGGTGGGCCACGAGTACTTCCACAACTGGACGGGTGACCGCGTCACCTGCCGCGACTGGTTCCAGCTCTCGCTCAAGGAGGGCCTGACCGTCTTCCGCGACCAGGAGTTCAGCATGGACATGGCCGGCAGCGCCTCGGCCCGCGCCGTCAAGCGCATCGACGACGTGCGCGTGCTGCGCACCGTGCAGTTCCCCGAAGACGCCGGCCCCATGGCCCACCCCGTGCGCCCGGACAGCTACCTCGAAATCAACAACTTCTACACCGTCACCATTTACGAAAAAGGCTCGGAAGTGGTGCGCATGCAGTCCACCCTGGTGGGCCGCGACGGCTTTGCCAAGGGCATGAAGCTCTACTTTGAGCGCCATGACGGCCAGGCCGTGACCTGCGACGACTTTGCCCAGGCCATTGCCGATGCCAACCCCGGCTCGCCGCTGGCCCAGCACCTGCCGCAGTTCAAGCGCTGGTACAGCCAGTCCGGCACGCCCCGCGTCGCCGCGCAAGGTGTGTACGACGCAGAAGCGCAGACCTACACCCTGACCCTGACCCAATCCTGCCCGCCCACCCCGGGCCAGCCAGGCAAAGAGCCCTTTGTGATCCCCGTCACCCTGGGCCTGCTGGCAGCCGATGGCCGCAGCCTGCCGCTCCACATTCGCCCCAGCCAGGCGCTCAGCAGCATCGCCCACAGCGCCACCAACCACACCGTGGTGCTGACCGAGGAATCGCACACCATTGTCTTCGACGGTGTCGAGCAAGCCCCTGCCCCATCGCTGCTGCGCAACTTCAGCGCGCCCGTGGTGCTGCAGATCGAAGAGAGCGACGACGCCCTCCTGCACCTGCTGGCCCACGACGAAGACGCCTTCAACCGCTGGGAAGCGGGCCAACGCCTGGGCCTGCGCTTTGCGCTGCAAGCCATTGCCGCACGCAGCGCCGCCGGTGCCGATGCCGCTGCACCACAAGCCAATCTGCTGCCCGCCTCGTTTGTGCAAGCGATGCGCGAGGTGCTGCGCGATCCGCAGCTCGACGCCGCCTTCAAGGACCTGGCGCTGACCTTGCCGTCCGAAGGTTATATCAGCGAACAGCTCGACCAGGTTGACCCGCAAACCGTGCACGCCGTGCGCGAAGCCATGCGCCAGCAGCTGGCCACCGAACTGGCCGCCGACTGGGCCTGGGCTTACGACGAATGCAGCCACACCGGCGCCTATGTGCCCGATGCGGTGAGCGCCGGCAAGCGCGCACTGGCCGGCCATGCGCTCCTGATGCTCTGCGTGGCCGCCCGTGAATCGGGCGACAAGGTCTGGCCTGGCAAGACCCTGCAGCGCTACAAGGATGCGGGCAATATGACCGACCGCTACAACGCCCTGAGCGCGCTCGTGGTGAGCGGCAGCCCGCTGGCCGATGCGGCCATCCAGAGCTTCCACCAGATGTTCAAGAACGACGAGCTGGTGCTGGACAAGTGGTTTGCGCTGCAAGCGAGCGCACCCGATATCAACGGCAGCGCCCTGCCCGCCGTGCGCGCGCTGATGAAGCAGCCCGACTTCAACATCAAGAACCCCAACCGCGCCCGCAGCGTGATCTTCAGCTACTGCAACGGCAACCCCGGTGGCTTCCACCGCGCCGATGGTGCTGGCTACGCCTTCTGGGCCGAACAGGTGGTGGCGCTGGACGCCTTCAACCCGCAAGTCGCTGCCCGCCTGGCCCGCGCGCTGGACCGCTGGAAGAAGCTGCCCGAGCCCTACCGCAGCGCGGCGGGCGATGCGATTGCCAAGGTCGCCGCCAAGCCCAAGCTCAGCAACGATGTGCGCGAAGTGATCACGCGCGCCATGGCGGACTGATGCGCCAGGGCATGCGCCAACAGCTGCTGGCCCAGGGCATTGCCGCCTTGGCCAGCTTGGCTGCCGCCATGCCCCTGCTGGCCAGCGCACAAACCGGCCGCAACTCCGGGGCGGTGGCCACTACCGCGCCCGAAGGCCTGGCGATCACGCCCAGCAACAATTTTGAAAAGCGCTTTGCGCCGCTCTATGCCGCTGTGTTCAGCGAAGGCAGCCGTTTCAGCGGCAGCGCGATGAGCGCGGACCTGCAGGCGCTTGAGCCGATACTCAAGCGCACCAAGGCGCCGGCGCTGGATTTTTTCCGCCTCTACTACACGCAGGCCACCATCTTCAGCCGCCGCGCCATGCCTGCCGAGGCCGGTCAGGTGGCACAAAAGGCCTTGGTGGCCATGCCCAAGCCCAGCGATCCGCAATGGGCCTACCAGCATCTGGAGCTGAGCATTGCCAGCATCCGCTGGCTGGCCGAAGGCGGGCGTTATGAGGCCGCGCTCAAACAGGCGCAAACGCTTATCACCCGCTACCCGCTGCAAGAGATTGCCAGGCTGCCCGCGCAGATGCGCTGGGACAACAACACCCCCATCCCGCAGGCGGCCGACTACCCCACCCAGCTGCAGATACTGGGCGTGTACGAAGACCTGGGCTATGTGCTGCACGAGCAAGGCCAGTACCGCCAGGCCCTGCAGGCCAACCAGCAGCTGCTGCCCGTGGCGCGCGAGCGCCTGCTAGCGCTGGGCGAGACGCCGCGCCTGCGCGGCCTGCTGGCCAACCTGGCGCAGAACAGCTACATGCTCGGCCAGGTGGACGCCGCCCGCAACTACCTGCAAGAGCGCCTGCAGATCGCCATCAGCGCGGGCGACCATGACACCGTGTACGACAGCTATTTCCAGCTGATGGTGCTGGCCCATGAGCAGAATCAGCCGCAGCAGGCGCGGCAGTGGCTCAGCGCCTATGCGCAATATGCCCGCACCCAGGGGCACAGCGACCAACTGGCCCGCGCCGAGCAGCTGCGCGACGAGCTGAACGGCCGCGAAGCAGCGCCCCCGCCGCAACAGCCGGCCCCACAGCCAGCGCGCCAGCCCAAGCGCTGAGCCCACCCAGATTGACCCAGTTTGAAGGAGTTCCACCCATGAAGAAAAACATCACCCTCAGCCGCTACCTTGTCGAGCAGCAACGCGTCGACGGCCTCATCCCCGCCCAGCTGCGCCTGCTGATCGAAGTGGTGGCCCGCGCCTGCAAGCGCATCAGCCACAGCGTCAACAAAGGCGCGCTGGGCGATGTGCTGGGCACCGCCGGCAGCGAGAACGTGCAAGGCGAAGTGCAGAAGAAGCTGGACATCATCGCCAACGAAGTGCTGATCGAAGCCAATGAATGGGGCGGCCACCTGGCCGCCATGGCCTCCGAAGAGATGGACAGCATCTACCTGGTGCCCAACCGCTACCCCCAAGGCGAATACCTGCTGATGTTCGACCCGCTCGACGGCTCGTCCAACATCGATGTGAACGTGTCCATCGGCACCATTTTCAGCGTGCTCAAAAAGCCCGAAGGCCACCCTGGCGTGACGGAAGACGACTTTCTGCAGGCAGGCGCCCAGCAAGTGGCCGCCGGCTACTGCGTCTACGGCCCACAAACCACCCTGGTGCTGACCTTTGGTGACGGCGTGGCCATGTTCACCCTGGACCGCGAGCAAGGCAGCTTTGTGCTGACCCAGGAGAATGTGCGCATCCCTGAAGACACCAAGGAATTCGCGATCAACATGAGCAACATGCGCCACTGGGATGCCCCTGTGAAGCGCTATGTAGACGAATGCCTGGCTGGCGTGGAAGGCCCCCGCAACAAGGACTTCAACATGCGCTGGATCGCCTCGATGGTGGCCGACGTGCACCGCATCCTCACCCGTGGCGGCGTCTTCATGTACCCCTGGGACAAGCGCGAACCCAACAAGCCCGGCAAGCTGCGCCTGATGTACGAAGCCAACCCCATGAGCTGGCTGGTAGAGCAAGCCGGCGGCGCCGCCACCAACGGCCGCGAACGCATCCTCGACATCCAACCCACCAAGCTGCACGAGCGCGTCAGCGTGGTCCTGGGCTCGAAGAACGAGGTCGAGCGCATCACCCGCTACCACACGGAAGCATAAATTCCGCAATTTGGTCTGAGAGCCAAAATTTCACGCTATAATTTCTCTCTAACGCCGGTGTAGCTCAGTCGGTAGAGCAGCTCATTCGTAATGAGAAGGTCGGGTGTTCGATTCATCTCTCCGGCACCAAGTCAGTAAAAAGCCCGCTATCTTTTAGATAGCGGGCTTTTTCTTTTTCTCAGGCTGTAGGCGATCTGAAGGCAGTTTTGCGAAGGCTACTCCTACTGCTGGTGAGCACACCTACATGGATGTGGCGACAGCCAGCTGCGTCAGGGTCTGAAACGATGCGCAAACCTCGCCCGAAGAAGTTCATTCCTCAGACATGAGCCTAAGCCGACTGGTTGCGATTCACGCGGCCGGACGCCAGGACTCTGCTACAGGCAAGGTGAAAACACATCATGACCGCCCCCACATAGCCTTGCGCACTACCCTTAATCAGCGATTAGACCTCCCGCGTAACCGATCTACTTCTCGTAACGGTGGCTATTGGGGGGATTACCCTGCACCAGTAGATCAAACACTATTCGCGCAAAGTTGGCTGCCTTGCTCGGATCGGCCAGCAACTGCATCATCTGGTTCTGATGGGCTTCACTGCTGTCCATGATGGCATCGTCTATCGCCTTGGAGAAGTCACCAAGCATGGCCTGTTCGGGCGAATTGTTCTCGATCTGCTTCATCACCTTGATGTTCTCACCTACCTTGTCGCGGATCGTATAGGCGTAGTTCACCATGTCCTTGTCGGTGAGCTTGTCGGTCACAAACACCTCGTTCAGGCGGTTGATGATCTGCGACAGAAGCTCTTCCGTCTTGTCTTTTGGCTTGGCCGTGCCCAAGCCTTCGCCGGGCACCAGCTTGTACTCAGCGCTGTTTTCTTTCAGCACCAGATCCTGCTGGCGGATCTTGGCCACGCGGTAATGGCTGAGCACCACGTTGCCAAGGTCGATGCCGTCTTCTTCCAGCAAGGTTTCGCGCAGCATGGGCCGCAGGCTGCGCGCGTACAGGCTCAGCTTTTCTAGGTCGGTATCGTCGTAATCCACGATCTGCGACATGAACTCGTAAAACCGCACAAAGGTGCCCAGGTCTTTCTTGAAGATTTCCAGCGCGTCCTTTTCCTTCTGGCATTCCTTCAGGCTTTTCTCGGCGTTGGCAATCAGCACGGCATCGCCTGTCTTCTGGGTGCGTTCAAACATGTCCTTGGCAATCTTGAAGGCCTCCACCGCCGACTTGTAGCGCAGCTGCCAGCGCTGCACCGCCGGCTTGCAGATGTTGGCAATGGCCGCGTTGCTCTTGTTCTTCACATAAAACCCCGTGCAGAACTGCTCCACTTCTTGCCACGTAAAAATGCCCCCTGCCCGCAGCTTGTCCTGCAGCGCAAAGATCAGGTTCGGGTCCGACACATCCAGCAGCTCCGCCGTCTGGTAGTACGGCTGAAACGCCTCCAGAATCTCATCCGACTCATTGAAGAAGTCCAACACATAGGTGCCCGTCTCGGCCTTGTTCGGATAGGTGCGGTTCAGGCGCGACAGCGTCTGCACGCACTCCACCCCGACCAGCTTCTTGTCCACATACATGGCGCACAGCTTGGGCTGGTCAAACCCCGTCTGGAACTTGTTGGCGACGATCATCACCTGGTAGTCGTCCGAATCGAAAGCCTTGCGCATGTCGCGGCCCTTGAGGTTCGGGTTCATATTCGTCTCGGTGAACTTCTCGCCGATCTGGCCCGCCGCAGCCGGGTCTTTGTCGGTGAACTCCACCTCCCCCGAAAACGCCACCATGGCGTGTATCTTCTGGTAGCCCTTCTCCGATATGTACTTATCGAAACACTGCTTGTAGCGCACCGCCTCCTTGCGCGAGCTGGTCACCACCATGGCCTTGGCCTGCCCGCCCAGCAAGCCCATCACGTTGTCTTTGAAGTGCTCCACGATCACCATCACCTTCTGGGCAATGTTGTGGTCATGCAGGCGCACCCATTGGTTCAGCTTCACCTTGGCGCGCTTGCTTTCCACCTCTGCATCGGCGTCCTGCACCTTTAAGGCCAGCTTGTAAGCCACCTTGTAGTTGGTGTAGTTCTTCAACACGTCGAGGATGAAGCCCTCCTCAATCGCCTGCCGCATGCTGTACACGTGGAACGCCGCTGGCTTGTTGGTGGCGGAAGGCACCTCGTCCGGGCGTGGCACGCGGCCAAACAGCTCCAGCGTCTTGGCCTTGGGCGTGGCGGTAAAAGCAAAGTAGCTCAGGTTGCCCGATGCGCGGCGCGATGCCACCGTGGCGGCAATGATGTCGTCGCTATCCAGTTCCGCAGTCTCATCCCCCGCTTCACCGGCTTCCTTCATCAGCACCTCTTTGAGCTGCCGCGCCGTGGAGCCGCTTTGCGACGAATGCGCCTCGTCCGCAATGATGGCGTAGCAGCGCTCCTTCAGGCTCACGCTGTTTTCAATCGCCTTCAACACAAACGGAAAAGTCTGGATGGTGACGATGATGATGGGCTGGGCAGACTCCAGGGCGGCGGCCAGCTTTTCAGACTTGGAACCATCGCCCTCTTTGTTGTTGATGCGCCCCACCACGCCATCAGTGTGCTCAAACTGGTAGATCGTGTCTTGCAACTGCGCATCGAGCACCGTGCGATCCGTCACCACAATCACCGAATCAAACTGCTTTTTGCCGTCATGCTTGTACAGCGCCGAGAGCTGGTGCGCCACCCAGGCAATGGAGTTGGACTTGCCCGAGCCCGCGCTGTGCTGAATCAAGTACTTCTGCCCCGGCCCCTCGGTGCGCGCCGCCGCCAGCAGCTTGCCGACCACGTCCCATTGGTGGTAGCGCGGGAAGATCAGGCTTTCCTTCTTGTACTTGCGGCCTTCCCAGTCTTCCTTGTCCTCAATCTGCAGGTGCACAAAGCGGGCCAGGATGTTGAGCAGGTTGTCCGGCAGCAGCACCTCGTTCCACAGGTAATCGGTGGCATAGCGGTGGATGTCTTGCGGCACATCGTTGCCCGCGCCGCCGTCTGCCGTGCCTTTGTTAAAGGGCAAAAAGTACGTACCCTCCCCCTCCAGCTTGGTGGCCATATGCACCTCGTACTGGCTCACCGCAAAGTGCACCAGCGCCCCGCGCTTGAAGGTCAGCAGCGGCTCCGGCTTCTTGGCCACCGGGTCCACGGGCAGGCGTGTGGTTTTGTACTGCCGAACTGCCCGGTCCACCGCCTGCTTGAACTCGCTTTTCAGCTCCAGCGTAGCCACGGGCACGCCATTGACAAACAGCACCAGGTCAATGCGCCATGCCTTGGCCTTGGCCCCTGTCTCCGCGAAACAGGCATCGGTACACCACGGGCTGTACACCAGCTCCGGAACCACGCGCAGACGGTTTTTGGCGTAGCGGGCCAGCGTGTCGGGGTTCAGGTCGTGCTCGGGCTTGAACTGGCACAGCGACAGGCGCGCATTGCGGTCGCGCAGCTCGTGGCGCAATACCCCCAGCGTGCCAAAGGTGCGGCTGTCTTTGTGCGTGGCATTGGGGTCGGCCTTGCCCAGTTGCGTAGCCACAAGCTGCAAAAACTTCTGCTCCGCATCCTTGGGGTGGTTGGCGCAAAACCTTTGCCACTGCGCGTCTTGCGTCTCCTGCACAAAACCCAGCGCATCCTCGGGGTACAAGGCCAGTTCGCGGTGGTACTTGTCAGGCGAGCCAAGCAACCAGCCATTCGCCACCAGCTGGCGAATGATGTCGTCTTGAAAAATGCGTTCGGTTGCTTGGTCGCTCATGGTCGAGTTGAGTTTTAGCTGGGTGGGTGAAGGCAGTCAGGCGGCGGCTTGCCAGTTGCGCACGTCGATTTTGCCGGTGACAGCGGCGGAGATCAGGGCTGTGCGGCGTTCTTGCATTAGTCCAATGGAGCTCTCAGCTAAAGCAATCAATTTTGAAAATTCTTGCTTCTGCAAAGATACGTACTGAACAATTTTTTCTTCTTCTTCTCTCTCAGGGAAGGCAATTGGAAAATCTTGCAAAATAGGGACGCTAATGTTTTTCTGGGCACTTCCCCAAGCATGCAACTCGAAATACTTTTTCCCGATGTAAGAATTCAAATACTCTACAAGAAACTGAGAATGGTGTTCAGCCCGGGGGGTCGCAACTAAATTTGTAAAGCAGTGGGATTGATCAAGGCCCTCTGGCACAACCGCACTTGTGCCTGGATATCCTGTTCGAACAGTGACCACATCGTTTTTGTATAAGTACTTCGAGGTATTTTGTTCCGCAAAGTCCTTCTTGATAAAAAGCATCCCGTCTTGATTCAAGCCGTCTTCTCGGATATCAGTTGACCGTATTATGGGTACGCCAGACTCAGCATATGCATGAGTGGCAGCCTCAGCGATGCCGACAATCACTCTAGTCGTGCAGAACTTATACCGTGCAACAACCCAATGCGCAGGCACTTCTCCTAGCCACTCCACGCCGGAGTCTTTCATCGGAGCGTTGGGGTCGAGGCCTTTGGTGACGGCGTGGCTGATGAGGGCTTGGCGCTTTTCCTTGAGCAACTCAATCAGCCGCTGCTGCTTCTCGATCAAGGCATCAATCTTCGTCGTTTCGTGGTCGAGGAAGGCGGCGATTTTCTCTTGCTCAGCGCCAGATGGCAACCAAACGTCGGCATCCCGCAAAATTGCTTGGGTGATGCTGAACACCTTTACGCCTTTTACCGCGTGACGAATTCTCGTCCGAAACTCTATAGAGTCGAACAGGTAAGCGAAAAAGCGAGCGTTATCGATGCATTCTGGCCGAACAATAATCGTGTGATAACCCGCAAACGTAGGAATATCGCTTATGAGCTGAGTGAAGTTTCCTGAACCTTCAATGTCCTCTGATGTGTCGGCAAAAACAAAATCGCCTTTTCTAAGCAGGGCACTTGGCGAAGTTTTCAGATAGCTATGCTCAACACATCGCAATTGGTGCCCTGATGGATCAACCTCAAATCCAAACTTTGAATGAAGCTCGCCATAGTTCACGCAAGGAATGCCCTCATCGACAAGGTTTTCTTTAGTAATGCTAAGCCCTTTACCAAAGCTAAAGGCATACCGAAGCTTGCTAAGCGACCAATGGACAGGAATGGCCTCTAGCCATTCCATACCGGATTTTTTGTACTCCGGATAAGTCTGATACCGACTCACGAATGCACCTCACGCAGCAGCGCCATGATCTCGGCACTTACGGCATCCAGATCGGCATCAATGGCTTCCAGTGGTCGTGGCGGCTGGTACTGGTAGAAGTGGCGGTTGAAGGGAATTTCGTAGCCGACGATGCCAATCTCGCCATCTTTGGCGTCGCGCTTGCTGGCGTCTATCCACGCATCGGGCAAGTGGGGCTGCACTTCGGCGATGAAGTAGGCCTCCACGCTGGCGCTTACCGTGCGGCTGGGGTCCAGGGTTACGTTTTCAAAGTCGCGCAGCTCGCCGTCGGCCTGGTATTCGATGACTTCTTTCCTCACCTCGAACAAACCATAGAGTGGATTGGCCTTGCCTTTGTGAACTTTCTTGATCACCTTTTCGGCGCCGGGGTTCTTCCAGCTCACGGCATCGGCGATCTGCTTTTTCTCCTTCGCGTCCAGCGTAATGCCTGCCTTTTTGCTGGCGCCCTTGATGGCTTCGTCGTAGGCATTGAAGTCGTCGTGCTGGGCGCTGCCGGTTGCGCTTTGCAGGGCGCGTGCCTTGAGCAGCACGGCCTTTTGTGCCAGCCAGGTGCGGGCGTCGAGCAGGTCTTTGATCTGCTTTTCCTTAAGGCTGGCAAAGTCGCGCTTGAGGTGGGCGCGTATCTCGTCGGTGTAGTCGTCCAGCTGGCCGTAGAGGTCACAGTCGGCAGCGTCTTGCCAGTAGGGCTGGCCATACTCGGCGTAGACCCACTGCATGGCCGCATTCAGCGCGCCAGACTCGAAGCGCAGGCTGGCAATGCGTTCATCAATGAACTGCCACGACAGGCGCAGGGGCCGCTCAATGGTGATACGGCGGTAGCCAAACTCGTGGGTCGCGAAAATTTTGCTCGCGAAAGTTTTGACAACTTCGGGCTTGGGGTTGGCGGCCTGGCGGCCCCGGTTGCTTTTGGCTTCCGCCGGTTTGTTGAGCGCCTGCGCTTCTACCTCCTCAAAGTTGCCAAAGCAACGGGTGATGGTGGCAATGTCGGCCTCGTCCATCACATTGCGCTTGCTGCCCAGCGATTTGCGCATCTTGCCGCAGAGGTCGGTGCCATTGATGAGCTGCACCTTACCTTTGCGCTCGGCGGGCTTTTTGTTCGACAGCACCCACACATAGGTGGCAATGCCGGTGTTGTAGAACATGTCGGTCGGCAGGGCAACGATGGCTTCGAGCAGGTCGCTTTCCAGAATATGACGCCGGATTTCCGATTCTCCCGAACCTGCGCTGCCAGTAAACAGCGGCGAGCCGTTGAGGATGATGCCGATGCGTGAGCCACCGTCCTTGACATCACGCAGTTTGCTGATGAGGTGCAGCAAAAACAGCAGCGACCCATCGGACACCCGCGGCAGGCCGGGGCCAAAGCGGCCATCAAAGCCTTTGAGGGTGTGTTCGTCGGTAATGTCGCCTTCGATTTTTTTCCAATCCACGCCAAAGGGTGGGTTGGAGAGCATGTAGTCAAACTTGCTGGCGTAGAGGTGGTCGTTAGAGAGCGTGTTACCGAGCTTGATGTTGCTCACATCCTGCCCCTTGATAAGCATGTCAGCCTTGCAGATGGCGTAGCTCTCAGGGTTGAGCTCCTGGCCAAAGGCGCGCATCACGGCCTGTGGGTTCAGCTCATGCACATATTCCATGCCTGCCGAAAGAAAGCCTCCTGTACCCGCCGTGGGGTCGTAAATGGTGCGAATGATGCCGGGCTTGGTGAGGGCTTCGTCGTCTTCCATGAACACCAGCGAGGTGGTGAGGCGCACGATATCGCGCGGGGTGAAGTGTTCACCCGCAGTGTCGTTGGAGCTTTCAGCAAACTTGCGGATCAGCTCTTCAAACACCAGGCCCATTTCGTAGTTGGACACGGCATTGGGATGCAGGTCCATGGTGCGGACTTTTTGCACCACTTTGTAGAGCAGATTGGCGTCGTTCAAAAGGCCGATGAATTCGGCGAACTTGAAGTGGTCAAAAATCTCGCGGGCGTTTTTGGAAAAGCACTGGATGTAGCGCTCCAGATTGGCCTTGATGCCCGACTCGCCCAAGGTGCTGAGGTCCATGGGCGAGGTATTGAAGAAAGACAAACCGCCGGTGGCGCGCCGGAGCAGCTTTTCTCTGGCCTCTTCGGCAATGGCCATTTTTTCGACCTTGGCGGCTTCGGTCAGCACGGCGGGCTTGCTGCCCTGCAGTACACATTCCAGACGGCGCAGCAGCGCAAAAGGCAGGATGACGCGGCCATATTGGCTCTGCTTGAAGTCGCCGCGCAGCAAATCGGCAAGCGCCCACAGGTCGGCGGCAAGGTTATTGGTTTCTTGGGTCATGTATTACGAACGAGGGCTTGGGTTTCAACCCTACGAGGGCGTAGTATTGCACGGGCTTAGGGGTGAATTTCCGAACCGATGCACAGGCGCTGACCTACAAAAACATGCAGCGATGGCCCCATTACGGTGCGCAAGGGCGTGGCATTGCGCTGCATCACGGTCGCATGCACGGGCTGGGTTTCATAGCCCCGATCTTCCGTGACGGTCAGCAGCGGTTTTTGGACTGGAACCTGTGCGAGCAACTCAGGCATAACGGCAGCATCGCTGAAATTGCTGGAAGTGACGAAGACCGCCCGTACCTGCAGCGTTTGTGCATCAGTGCCGATGTGCGGTTTGAATCACCCCGGCTCCAACCGAGCCGCCTGCCGAGCCTGCGTCTACCCAAACATCTACCCCGTCACCATCGCGCCAATCAACACCCCCATGACCACGCCCACGGTCCCACCCAGCGTGTCAAAACCATTGCCATGGGGAAGATGCGCAAGATGCCCAAGCGCTCGGGAACGACGGCCAGGTCACCTTGCGCTACCTTTCTGCCCCTCGGCAGCTCTCTCATTCGCCCGATGCAGCACCGCCTGCGCATCCTCCGTCAGCGCATACAAAGCACTGTGCAGACCGCCTTGCAGCCACTTGCTCAGCCTGAACGCCCCACCATCGTCTGCCCCCATCAGCAGAGCCGATATAGCACTCAAGCCATACAAGCGCGTGTTGATCGCCTGGGCTTCGCGCTCCGTCAGCGCCAGGTCTTCCGTAAAGCCGCCAGCCCTGCGGTGCCTGCAAATATCGTGAATGTCTAAAGGCTGGTCACCATGGCCCGCGATGGCCCGGATGACATCGGCGTAAGCGCTATCCAGGCCGGAGGCATCCGAGCTGGAATCCAAGGATGAGCCGGCTTTTGCTGCCGCACGGGCAGCTTGGGGCTTGCTGTTCATGATGACGCCTCCTGACTCCGGGACAGGTTGCGGAGTAGAGGCAGCGCCTGTACAGCCATGTTCAGCGCGTTGTGCGCGTCGGGATGGAGTTGGATAAGGGCGCTTTCGCCCAGGCAGGAAGTGGGCGCAGAGATGCGCACGAGGGAAGACTGAGCCATGGTGGACTCCAGGTGGTTCGGTTTGCTAAAACCACCACCTCCCACGCCAATAGAAGGCGGTGGCTCGAACAGGTTGGCGTACCGGGAACCTCCTGCGAGAACCGGCGGAGCTTTCGCTCCCCCATCCGAGCCACCATAAACCGGGGCACAGACAAGAGAGCCGCAGACTCTGCGAAATGAGACCACGGCTTGCGTCGTGGAGATTCAACGGGACGCCAATCCCGGCTGCGCTTTACGGGCGCAGCGGCGTAACTGTAGCACGGCAGGAATGGGAGTGTTTAGGTGCGGCGCTTTATTGAACCCCTTCCCTTCCCTTCCCTTCCCTTCCCTTCCCTTCCCTTCCCTTCCTTCTTCTCCCTGCCCGAGCCACTCGGCCCGAGTCATTGAAGCGGTAGTGGCCTGGCTGGGTCGGGTGCCTTCACGGTCGGTAACTGCGACAGCTGCCGTAAAAGCCAACACCCTCCCCTAACCACCCAACGCCACCACCGGCTCCAACCGCGCCGCCTGCCGCGCCGGCATCCAGCCAAACACCAAGCCGGTCACCACCGCGCAGCCAAAGGCCAGCAACATCGCACTAACAGAAAGCACAACAGCGCCCCCCAAAAAGACCAGCACTGCGCCAATCAACACCCCAAGCAACACACCCACGGTCCCGCCCACCATGGTTATCAGCACCGCCTCGGTCATGAACTGGCGCTGAATATCCCACTGGCGGGCGCCAGTGGCCATACGGATGCCGATCTCCCGCGTGCGCTCTTTGACGGCCATCAGCATCACGTTCATCACGCCGATGCCGCCAACCAGCAGCGAGACGGCGGCGATCAGGCTGAGCATGGTGGTCATGGAATCCTTGGCCTGGGCTGCAGCCTGCAGGCGGGCGGCGGCGTTGGCCACGTAGAAGTCTTCGCGGCCGTGGCGCAGGCGCAGCAGGTTCTCAATGGCCGCTTGCGCGGGCAGCACGCTTTGGGAATCGCGGGCCTGGATAACGGTGTAGTGCGGGTCAAAACTTTTGCCGTTGGGGAAGATGCGCAGGATGCCCGAGCGGTAGGGAACGACGACCAGGTCATCCTGGCTCTGGCCGCCATCGCCTGCGCCTTTTTCCGACATGACCCCCACCACCTGGAAAGGCGTGGTGCCAATCAGCAGCAGCTCGCCCAGCGCTTTGCGGCCTTCAAAAAAGCGCTCATGCACCTTCTTGCCAATCACCACGACGGGGGCCAGCTCCGCATCCTCGGCATCGGTAAAAAAGCGCCCTTGCGCCACGGGCCAGTTGTGGATGGCTGGCCAGGCGCTGGTGGCGGCAATGGTGTCGCCCTGCCAGGCCACGTTGCCGTAGCGCACGGTGGCCGGGTCGCGCGCCACCGGCATGGCGTGGGCCACCTCGGGCAGCTGCTCGACTGCCTCCAGGTCCGCCAAGGTGGTTACGCCGGTGGGCCCGCCTTGCGGCGGTTTGCGGTTGTTGATGTACATCACCGTTGCCCCCATCGCGCCCATGCGTGCCACCACCTCCTGGCGGGCGCCCATGCCGACGGCCAGCATCACGATGACCGAGGCCACACCAATGACGATGCCCAGCAAGGTCAAGGCCGTGCGTGCGCGGTGGATGCGCATGGAGCGCCAGGCCGAGCGCAGCGCTTCGCGCAGGTCGGCCATGGGTTGGGTGCTCGCCTTGAGCGCGGCCTCGTCCATATCCGGCGGTGGCAAGGCGGCCTGCGATGGCGCTTTGGAAAGGCTCGGGTCGCTGTCGCTGACGATGCAGCCGTCCCGGATCTCGATCACGCGGCGGGCCTGCGCCGCTACCCTGCGGTCATGGGTGATCAAGACGATGGTGTGGCCGGCATCGGCCAGCTCGTGCAGCAGGGCCATCACCTCGGCGCCGCTTTGGCTGTCCAGCGCGCCGGTGGGTTCGTCGGCCAGGATGATGCGGCCGCCATTCATCAAGGCCCGCGCAATCGATACCCGCTGCTGCTGCCCGCCCGATAGTTGGTTAGGCCGCAGATGCCGCTTGTCTGCCAGCCCCAGCCGGCCCAACAGAGCCTGTGCACGCGATGCCCGCGCGGGCCTTGCGCTGCCGGCATAGATGGCGGGCATCTCCACATTCTCCTGCGCCGAATCCGTCGCAATCAGGTGGTAGCCCTGGAACACAAAGCCAAAGGCCTCACGCCGCAGCCAGGCCAGCGCGTCGGCATCCAGCGCCGCCACATCCTGGCCATTGAAGCGGTAGCTGCCAGCACTGGGCCGGTCCAGGCAACCGAGCAGGTGCATCAGCGTGGATTTGCCCGAGCCCGATTGGCCGACGATGGCGACAAACTCGCCCGCCTGGATGGACAGATCAATGCCATGCAGCACCTCCACCTCGGGCCGGCCGCTGCTGCTGCCGCCATAGCGTTTGCGGATGCCGCGCAGTTCGATCAGCGGTGGGGGCAACGGTGCCTCCAGGTGCTGGTGCCGGGCCCCGCCTCCGCCGCTGGGATCGCAATCTCTGGCAGTCGCTCAATAGTCATAACGCAAGGTCATCGCAAAACTGCGCGGCGTGCCCACAAACACGCCGCCGTAGTTGTTGTTGGTAGGGATCGACTGGTAGTAGTGCTTGTCCAGCGCATTGCGCACGTTCAGCTGCAGGCGCAGATGGTTGTTGAACTCGTAGGCCGCATGCAGGTTGAGCAGCGCATAGCCGCCTTGCTGGATGCGATAGCCGCTGCCGCTGTACGACATGGCGCTTTGCGCCTGCACACTGCCACCCAGGCGCCACTTTCCGCCGGGCAAGCGGTAGTCGGTCGATACCTTGAAGATCCTGCGCGGCAAGGTGGTGTTGTAGGGCAGGCCGTTATTGGGGCCGGCCACGTATTTCGGATCGCTGTAGGTAAAGCCGGCGGCCAGGTTCCAGCCGGGGGTGGGCGAGCCCGATACCTCCAGATCAATGCCCCGGTTGCGCACCTTGGCGCCCTCGGTGTAGCAACGGGTGGCGCCGGTCAAACCGCAGGTCGAGGCCACGTTCAGCGCGACCGGCAGGTTGAGCTGGTCGGTCTGGAACAGGGCCACGGCCGTCTGCAGACGGCCATCGAAGAACTGGCTCTTCATCCCCACTTCGTAATTCTTGCCCTTGACCGGCGCCAGCAGGCCATTCGGGCTGTAGTACTGCTGGATCGAGTAGATGTCGGTGTAGCTGGCGTAGAGCGCATGCGCAGCGCTCAGGTCATAGACCG
The DNA here is from genome assembly GCF_037479315.1 of Comamonas sp. MYb69. NCBI lineage: Bacteria > Pseudomonadati > Pseudomonadota > Betaproteobacteria > Burkholderiales > Comamonadaceae > Comamonas > Comamonas sp. MYb69. Next base: position 141,903 of record NZ_JBBGZG010000010.1, on the reverse strand, counting down.
CGCCGGCATACGGAATCACCTGCCGGCCGGAGTCGAAGGACGCGTTGGTGTAGGGGCTGCGCGATGCATAGTCCGACCAGCTGAGGCGGCTGCCGATGATGAAGCTCAGCGCATCCATCGCGCGCAGGCGCGTGGCCACGGCGGCGCCCTTCTCATTGCGCTCCAGCGCATAGGTGGTGGGCGTGCTGCTGAAACCCGGCACCCGGATCGACGAGAAGTCAAAGCTGCTGATATCAATCGTCTGCGAACCCTGGGCCGCAAAGATGTCGTAGTCAAAATTGTCCCGGCGGCGGCTCAGGCTCAGCATCAGCTGGTGCTCGCGGCCCAACAGCGTGTAGGGGCCGGTGGCATGCAGGTCAAAGGCGACTTGCTTGTCCTGGTACTCCGCATCCACCCAGGACAGGGTCTGGCCGGTGTCCGATACCCGCGCCGGGTAGTTGGCGACAAAGCTGGCGTCGGAGCGCACCGTGTTGAACGCGGCCGTCAGGCTCCAGCCATTGTCCAGGCGGTGCTTGATGTCGCCAAAGATGCTGTAGTTGTCGCGGTTGAGGTGCGCGCCCGCGCCGGACAGCGAGGCCGAGCGGTCCAGATCGTAAAAGGTGCCATCGGCCCGCGTGTTGAAGCCGCCCCAGTCATAGCCCTGGTGGTTGTCGCGCTGGGCGCTAAAGCCCAGGCTGGCCGTTGTCGCGCTGCCCAGGTCGGCCTCTGCGATGGCGTAGAGCATGCGGTTGTCGGCTTCGGCCCCCTGCTTGAAGCTGTTGGCCTGGTTGTCGAAGACCACGGCACGGCCACGCACGCTGCCTGCGGCGTTGAGCGGGCCGGACACATCGAGTTGCGCTCGGTAGTCCGCCCAGGAGCCCGCGCCCAGCTCGGCGCTCATCTGGAACTCGCGCGTAGGCCGCTTGCGCACCAGGTTGATGACGGCCGACGGATTGCCCGATCCCTGCAGCAGACCATTGGCGCCGCGCACCACCTCGACCCGGTCATAGATCGCCATATTGTTGAGCGACATGGCATCCGCGGAAAAACTCTCGGCCATGCTGGTGGACAGGCCGTCGATCTGCAGGTCGGTGATCTGGAAGCCGCGCGAATAGAAGTAAGAGCGCTCGGTGCCCAGCTTGCTGTAGGTCACCCCGGGCAGCGCGTCGGTCACATCATCGAGCGACTGCATATTGGCGTCGCGCATCTGCTGCTGCGTCACCACGCTGACCGACTGTGGCGTCTCGCGGATGGACAGATCCATCTTGGTGGCTGTGCGTACCTTGTGGGTGGTGTAGGCACCCGTGCCCTCGGTCACGCCACTGGCATCGGACTGGGCAGTGACGGTCACCGTCGACAAGGTAGCTGCATCCCGGGGATCGGCGGTCGGCGCTTTTTTGACGATCACTTCGGCACCCTGTACCTCTGCAACCAGGCCGCTGCCCAGTAGCACCCGGTCCAGCGCTTGCCGGGGCGTGAGGTTACCCGCCACGGCAGGCGCCTGCTTGCCCGCCACCAGGTCAGGATGCACCATCAGCTGCAAGCGGGCCTGGCGCGCCAGCTCGTTCAAGGCCGTGCCCAGCGGCTGCGCTGGCAAGGAGATGGGCATGGCGGCGCTGGCCTGGGCATGGGCGGGCAAGGCGCTGAGCGCCAGCAACGGCAGGGCGAGTGCGGTGGCTAAAGCGAGGGGCGCGAGTTGAAAGCACGGTTGCGGCATGAATGCGATCTCCACAGTAGAAAGTTAGGTTCCTAGCTGTGCTGACGCATGAGGGGCCGAGGTGTTGAGGTCGCAGAGGACAAATTTTTTAAATTTTTTTGTCCCCTTCCCATCCACCCTTCCATGCCCTGCATTTGCGCCGCCCTCCGCTGCTTCCACCATGGCCTCAACCGCCGCGTGCAGCGGTGATTTCCGTCTTGCCTTCCTTGGGCACCAGCCGCACCGGCAGCACCCGGGGCAAGGCCCGGGCAAAGGCGGCCAGCTGCCGCAGCTCAAAACTGCCATGCACCTTGAGTGCGCCGACGGCCGGATCGCGGATGACCAGACCGGTATCGCCATAGCGTTCAAACTCGGCCACCGCCTGGGCCAGCGTGCTGCCGTTTAAGCTGACCCGGCCTTCGCGCCAGTTGGCCGCAGGTGCGGCCTCGTGCTGCACCGGCCCGGGCAGGCCGCTGGCATCGGTGCTGACGGACTGGCCTGCGACCAGCTCCACCGCTGCGCCCGCACCTGCCAGCTCCTGCGCGCTCTGGCGGCTGGCCACACGCACGCGGCCCTGCTCCACCGCCACGCTGACGCGCCCCTCCTCCCCCAGCCCGCTGCGCGTGTTGCGCACGGAAAAGCGCGTGCCCACGACGGTGACACGGGTCGCGCCGGCCAGCACATCAAAAGGCTGGGCGCTGTTGGGCTGCACGGTAAAGAAGGCCTGCCCCTCCAGCAGCCGCACCTCGCGGCGTTGGCGGTACAGGCGGATCTCCAACTGCGTAGCGGTGTCCAGCCACAGGGTGCTGCCATCGGGCAGCGCCAGCTGCCGCTGCTCGCCACGGGCCGTCGCCAGGCTTTGCGTAAACGTCGGCTGCTGCTGCCAGATATTCCAGCCATACCAGCCGCTGCCCACCATGCCCAGCGCGACAGCGGCCACGCCAGCCTGGGGCACGAGCCAGCCCAGGTTGGCCAACCAGGCGCGGCGGCCGGGCGAGCTTGGCGCGCCTGATGGGCGGCGACTCTCGCCCGCAGCGGCACGGTCCGCTATCGGTGGCAGCGCCAAGGCTGCTGGGCCTTCAGCGCTGGGTGGCAAGCCCGCCTTCAGCGCATCCACGCCGGCTTCAGGCAGCTCATCCATGCGGCCCCAAACGCCTTCGGCCTGCTCTAAGGCCTTGGCATGTTCGGGGTCGCGCTCCAGCCATTCCTGCAATTCCGCCTCTTCTGCGGCAGTCAGCCCGTCCTGGCGGCGCACCATCCAGCCGATGGCCTCCACCTCCAGCGGATCCTGGCCGGCAATGAACTCGGCATAGTCGCGCGCATCCGCCGCCTCCTGGTGGGAAGCTGGCAGGGATGGGCTGGGCGCGCTGGGGCGGTGGTGGAGCTCTGGCTGGTTCATGGGCGCTGAACCTTTGTATCGGCGCCATGGCCAGCGTGCGCTGCTGCGGTGGCACGGCCATGGAAACGGTCATCACAGGCCTTGCAGACCAAGACCGCACGGATCACATGCTGGGCCACCATATTGCGGGAGATGCCCATGTGCTCGGCCACTTGCTGGTGCGACAGGCCATCGAAGCGGTTCAACACAAAGGCCTCACGGCAGCGCGGTGGCAGGCTCTCAATCGCCAGGTAAACGGCCCTCGCATACTGGCTGAAGGCCAGCACTTCCTCGGGTTGCAGATGCCTGGGTGCCAGCGGCTGCTGCGCTTCGTCCAGCGCTTCCAGGCTTTGGTGGCTGCGCACCTGCTCGCGCCGGTACTCGTCCGTCAGCAGATTGCGCGCCGTGCGGAACAGCAGCGCGCGCGGATCTGCCACCTGGGTGCCCGACTGCTGCACGCCAAAGAGGCGCACATAGGCCTCCTGCACCAGATCGGCCGCCGAGTCGCGGTCCTTCAAGCTGCGAGCGCAGAAGTTCAGCAGTTCTTTGTAATAAGCATGCGCAGCCACAGCGAATCGAGCCCCATCCCTTGCATTGGTATTGCCCGTCAAGTGGCAAGCAAGATGTGGCGGCCGCTGGATCTGTAGCGCGTAGCGAGACGGTAAGCCGAGCATTATAAATGCAAATGAGAATTCATCTTATTTACAGAGAGCCAGAATTGGAACACTTCATCCGCCCCCGTTCACAAGCCAACAACGCTGGGCTTGGCAGGGAAGGCGGGCATGGATGGGTCTTGTTTCTTCGGGTGTCCAGCGCGTCTGCGCCTAGGGATTGATCGGCTGCGCAACCAGGCGAACGCCGAGCGCTGCACACACACGCCAAATGGTTTCAAAGCGCGGATGGCTACCCGGACGCAGCGCCTTGTACAGCGCCTCTCGGGTCAGGCCGCTGGCACTTGCTATGTCGCCCATGCCACGCGCGCGCGCAATCACACCCAGGGCATGCGCAAGCTCGGAAGGATCTTCTTCCTCCATCACCAAGGTCAAATAGGCGGCCACCTCTTCATCCGTTTTCAAATGCTCTGCCATGTCAAAGTTGGGCAGGTCTGCAATCTTGACCATCATCTACTCCTTCTCGCCCTCTTCCGGCTCCAAAGTGGCAGCCAGCGCCTGGGCAGCAGCGATATCCGCTTGTTGGCTGGACTTGTCACCACCGCCCAGCATGACTACCACCACATCGCCACGCTGCACGTAGTACATACGCCAGCCTGGGCCAAAGTCTTCTCGCATTTCGTAAACGCCTGCGCCAACGGATTTACAGTCGCCCATCAAACCACGTGTGACCTTGTCTAAACGCTTTGCCAAGCGGATACGCGTCATCGTGTCACGCAGACCATGGAGCCAGGCATCGAATTCAACAGTGCGCTTGACGGTGAACATTTCAGGATTGTAATCGTTCGTTCACACCGACGCCAGTTTTTTCATTAGCGGCAGCACACACTCCAGACACCATGCCATCGCTCACAAGGCATGACGCGATGCGCTCGAACAAAGACTTTTGTATAGTTTTGTACACTGCCTCTCGCAGCGCTACATTCGGTCAGAAAACCCCTTTGCCAAAGCGCCGCTGGCTTGAACAATCGCTCCGTCAGTTTGACAAAACAACAGCTCCACAAGGATTTGACCATGAGCGCAGCACAAGACAAGGTTCTCTACACCGGCCGCACAACCACCACCGGCGGCCGCTCCGGCGCATCGCGCAGCGATGACGGGCATCTGGATATTCGCCTGACCCAATTCGGCACGGCGGGCACAGGCACCAACCCCGAGCAGCTGTTTGCGGCGGGCTGGTCGGCCTGCTTTATGGGGGCGATGGCCCGGGCGGCGCAGCCGCTGGGCGTCAAGCTGCCGGCAGAGCTGGCGGTCGATGCCGAGGTGGACCTGGTGCAAAACGCCGAGGGCTTTGCATTGGCGGCGCGGCTGAACGTCAGGGTACCGGGCGTTGCGCATGACCAGGCGCTGGCCGTGGTGCAGGCGGCGCACCAGATCTGCCCATATTCCAAGGCGACACGCGGCAATATCCAGGTCGATCTTTCCGTGGCCTGATCGCCCCTTGGCTCCCCACCCGGCTTGACCTCCATGCGCAGATTTTTTCAACGGCTTGTCCCTTCCACCCTGCTGGCGCGCGTCGCCTTGCTGGTTGTGCTGGGCATGGGTGTCGCCCAGCTGCTCACCTATATGGCCATTCGCCATGAGCGTGAGCAAGCGCTGATGCGGCTGATGGTCAGCGGGGTCGAGCGCGATATCGCCAGCTCGGTCGCGCTGATCGACCGGCTGCCGGCGGGCGAGCGCCAGGACTGGTTCCCCAAGCTCGAGCGCCCCAACTACAGTTTTTCTCTGGAGGGCACGGTTGGCAGCGCCGCCCCCACCGACCCGGCGCTGGCCCGCTTTGCGCAGGTGGTGGCCGATGCCTTGCAGCCCTTTCCGGTGCTGGCGATGGGGCAGCTCGGCGACCGGCCCGATGCTGTGCGCATGCAGCTGCGGCTAAGCGATGGCTCGCCGCTGTACATCGTCGCGCGCCGCGTGCCGATGCCCGTGTCGGGCTGGGTCACCTGGCTGCTCGCGGGCCAGCTGCTGGTGCTGGCGGGCCTGGCCTGGCTGGCGGTACGCCTGGTCACCCGGCCTTTGGAGAGGCTGGCAACGGCGGCCGACCAGCTGGGCCCGGACCTGCAGCCCGTCGTTGTCGCCGAAGCGGGCCCGGCCGAGGTGGTGCGCGCAGCGCGTGCCTTTAACGCCATGCAGCAGCGCATTGCCGGCTACCTGAACGAGCGCATGCAGATCCTCGCGGCCATCTCGCACGATCTGCAGACCCCCATCACGCGCATGCGCCTGCGGGTGGACCTGATGGACGACATGCCCGATGCCGACAAGTTTCGCCAGGACCTGGAGGCCATGCGCAGCCTGGTGCACGAAGGCGTCAACTACGCCAAGACCCTGCAAGGCTCCGACGAGAAAGTGCGGCGCCTGGACCTGGATGCGCTGCTGCGCAGCATCGTCAACGACTATGCCGACACCGGCAGCCCGGTCACGCTCGACGGCGCTGCGGGCCAGCCCATCGGCACCCGCCCCCATGCGCTGCGCCGCATTCTGGGCAACCTGATCGACAACGCGCTGAAGTACGGCCAGCGCGCCGATGTGCATCTGCGCCTGCAAGCGGGCCATTGCTACATCGATGTCTGCGATGCCGGGCCCGGCATCCCCGAAGAGCAGCTTGCAGCCGTGCTGCAGCCCTTTTACCGGGTCGAGGCCTCCCGCAACCGCGACACCGGCGGCTCGGGCCTGGGTCTGGCCATTGCCCACCAGCTGGCACTGTCGCTGGGCGGCACGCTGCGCCTGCACAACCGCCCCGAAGGCGGCCTTCGCGCCAGCCTCCAGCTGCCAGCCAGCAGCTGAAACCCTCTGAAACCCACCGACCTCCACTGACACTACCGCCTCCTTCTGCCATGACAAGCACCTCCCCTGCCAGCGACCACATTCTCTTGGTGGATGACGACCGGGATATCCGCGACCTGGTCAGCGCCTACCTGCAAAAAAATGGCCTGCGCGTGACCACCGCACCCACAGGCCGGCATATGCGGCAGCTGCTGGAGACGGCAGGGCCGTTTGACCTCATCATCCTGGATCTGATGCTGCCCGGCGAAGACGGGCTCACCCTGTGCCGCGACCTGCGTGCCGGCAAGTTCAAGACCACGCCGATCATCATGCTGACGGCACGCGGCGATGAGACAGACCGCGTGCTGGGCCTGGAGATGGGCGCCGATGACTATATGCCCAAGCCCTTTGCCGCGCGGGAGTTGCTCGCGCGCATCAAATCGGTACTGCGGCGCACCCGCATGCTGCCGCCCAATATGCGCAGCAGCGAAGAGGCGCGCTTTCTGGCCTTTGGCGACTGGCGGCTCGATACCGCCGAGCGCGTGCTGCTGGACCAGGAAGGCGTGATGGTGTCGCTCAGCGGCGCCGAATACCGGCTGCTGCGTGTGCTGGTGGACCATCCGCAAAAGGTGCTCAGCCGCGACCAGATCCTGTCCATCACGCAGGGGCGCGAGGCCGAGCTGTTTGAGCGCTCCATCGACCTGATGATCAGCCGCCTGCGCAAATGCCTGAACGACGATGCCCGCGAGCCGCGCTATATCAAGACCGTCCGCAGCGAGGGCTATGTGTTTGCCGCTCAGGTGGAGGCCCAGGATGTTTAAGGTTCGCAAATGGCTGTATGCCTGCATGTTCTTGCTGGGCTGTGCGGCTGCTGAGATTGCCTCGCCCGCAGGCCGGCCCTGCCCCTTGGCCAGCAGCAGTACGCCGCTACGCAAGCGTGGGCCCCGCGCTTAAGACCTCCAAGCACCACCCACCACCCCCATCGCCTAACACCGCCACCTTTCAGGTGGCGGTGGCGTTTCCGGGGTCGGCAATCACGGCTTTGTATAGCTGTGTATCTGCCCGCGCCGCGTGCTACACGGCCATGCATTTGGGGGCACGCATGACACATGCCACATACATGGCGGCGGTCTACTAGCCAACAGCCAAGACAAACAAGTTTCGGCACCGAGCACCCCGACCACCTTCACCAAGCAAAGGCCCTCCATGAACCCGATCACCACCTCCTCCCGCCGCAGCTTCTTGGGCAATGCCGCCCTGGGCCTGGCCCTGGCGCCCATGGGCAGCTTGCTGGCCAGCAGCGCGCGCGCCGCCAGCCCGGCAGGCGCCACCAGCTTTGGCCCGCTCAAGCAGATCGATGCCGGCGACCTGCGCGTGGAATACGCCGAAGCGGGCCCCGCCAACGGCCCCGTCGCCATCCTGCTGCACGGCTGGCCTTATGACATCCATGCCTTTGCCGATGTGGCGCCGCGCCTGGCGGCAGCGGGCTACCGCGTCATCGTGCCCTACTTGCGCGGCTACGGCGGCACGCGTTTTCTGTCGGCCAGCACCGCACGCAATGGCCAGCAAGGCGCAGTTGCGCAGGACATCATTGCGCTGATGGATGCGCTGGGCGTGCGCCAAGCCGTGCTGGGCGCCTTTGACTGGGGCGCGCGCACCGCCTGCATCATGGCGGCGATCTGGCCCGAGCGGGTGAGCGGCCTGGTGTCGGTGAGCGGCTACCTGATCGGTAACCCCCAGGCCAATGCCAAGCCCCAGGCGCCCGCTGCCGAATACGCCTGGTGGTACCAGTCTTACCTCGCCACCGACCGGGGCCGCGACGGCTATGCCGCCAACCCTGCTGCCTTCAACCGCTTTATCTGGCAGCAGGCCTCGCCCCAATGGCAGTTTGACGATGCCACCTACCAACGCAGCGCCCAGGCCTTTGACAACCCCGACCATGTCGCCATCGTGGTGCACAACTACCGCTGGCGCATTGCACTGGCACCGGGCGAATCGCGTTTTGATGCGCTGGAGGCCCGGCTGGCCAGCGCGCCGCGCATCGCCGTGCCCAGCATCACGATGGAGGGCGATGCCAACGGCGCGCCACACCCCGCGCCTGCTGCCTATGCCGCCAAGTTCAGCGGCCCCTACCAGCACCGCAACCTGGACGGCGGCATTGGCCACAACCTGCCCCAAGAGGCGCCCGCCGCCTTTGCCCAGGCCGTCATCGACGTCACCCGCTTGTAAGCCCGTCCTTAACTAGCCACAAAAGGAGCTGCCATGGCCTTGTACCTTGCTGCCTTTGCTGCCGGGGTGCTCAGCGTGCTGAGCCCCTGCATCCTGCCCGTTCTGCCCTTTGTCTTTGCACGCCAGGGCCAGCCCAGCCGCCACGGCAGCCTGCCGCTGCTGATCGGTATGGCGCTGGCCTTCGCCGCCGCTGCATCGCTGGCCGCCGCAGCCGGCGCCTGGGCGGTGCAGCTGAGCCAATTTGGCCGGGGCCTGGCGCTGCTGGCGCTGGGCGTTTTTGCCGCCTCCCTGCTGTTCCCCGGCCTGGCCGCCTGGTGGAGCCGGCCGCTGGTGCAGATCGGAGAAAAGCTGGCTGCCCAACAGATCCAGCGCCGCTGGCTGCATTCCGCACTGCTGGGCGTGGCCACGGGTCTGATCTGGTCGCCCTGCGCCGGCCCGGTGCTGGGCCTGCTGCTGTCCGGTGCCGCACTGGCGGGGCCGGGCACCGCCACCAGCCTGCTACTGCTGAGCTATGCGGCCGGTGCCAGCCTGGCTCTGTGGGCCGCCCTGCGCATCAGCGCCGGCACTCTCGCTCGCCTGCGGGCCCATTGGCTGCCGGGCGAGCGCGGCAGGCGCGCAGCAGGCGCAGCGATGCTGGCCGCCGTGCTGGCCGTTGCCACCGGGCTGGACAGCCGCCTGCTCGCCCAATCGGGTGGATGGGCCGGTTTGGGCAGCAATGGGCTGGAAAGCAGCCTGCTGCAAGCGGCCATGCCTTCGGCCCAAGCGGCCGAGTTGGCAGGCAATAACCCAGGCGCCCCTTACACCAGCCCGCTGCCGGTGGAATCGACCCGCCCCAGCCTGGACGGCGGCACGCAATGGCTGAATGCCGAGCCGCAGTCCATCCCCGCGCTGCGCGGCAAGGTGGTGCTGGTCAATTTCTGGACCTACTCCTGCGTCAACTGCCTGCGCACGCTGCCGTATGTCAAAGCCTGGGCGCAAAAGTATGCCGATAGCGGCCTGGTCGTGGTGGGGGTGCATGCGCCCGAGTTCGCGTTCGAGAAGGACCGCCGCAATGTCGAGAAGGCCTTGCAGCAGCTCAAGATCAGCTACCCCGTCGTGCAGGACAACGGGTTTCGCATCTGGCGCGCCTTTAACAACCAGTACTGGCCGGCCCTCTACCTGGTGGATGCCCAAGGGCGGGTGCGCCACCACCAGTTTGGCGAAGGCGGCTATGCGGCCACCGAGCGTGCGCTCAACGAGCTGCTGCGCGAAGCCCAGGCGCCATCGGCGGCAACGGCACCTGCGCCTAACGCAAACACGGTCCCTGACACCCAGGGCCTGGGCATGGCCGCCGACACCGCCAGCCTGCGCAGCCCGGAGCTCTACCTGGGCTATGACAAAGGCGCCAGCCTGCGCCTGGCAGGCCGCCCCGCCCCCGACAAGGCAGCGGACTACCAGCCCGCGTCGCTGCGCCTCAACACCTGGACCTTGCAGGGCAACTGGACCTTGAAGCCCGAGTGGGTACAAGCCAATAGCGCCGGCGGCCGCCTGGCGCTGCGCTTTGAGGCCCGCGATGCCAACCTGGTGCTGGGCGCTGCCGGTGCCGGCCCGCTGCGCTTTCGCCTCAGCATCGACGGCCAGCCCCCAGGCATCCACCACGGCAGCGATGTCGATGCCCAGGGCTACGGCCAGGTCGATGCCACACGGCTCTACCAGCTGGTGCGCCAGCAGGGCCCGGTGAAGGAGCGTACGGTGGAGATCGAGTTTCTGGATGCGGGTGCGCAGGGCTATGCGTTTACGTTTGGCTAGTGCTGGCCCTCGTGCCAGTGCTCCTGCTGGTGCTGGTGGGTTGGCATGGCGCGCCTGCTAGGATGCCTGTTGCCCCTCGCGGGCAACCAGCACCAACAACACCTACAGGCACGCGCGCATGGACCCCACCCTGACACAGCAGCTTTCACAACAGGAGGCACTGCTCCACCGCCCGGAGATCCGCCACCAGCCCGAACGCGTGTCGCAGCTGCTGCACCCGGCCTTTGAAGAGACAGGCCGCTCCGGCCAGCGCTATACCCGAGAGCGGGTACTGGAGGCGCTGCGCAATGAATTGGACGCCGCCGAGATCGTGGCAGACGGCTATGCGGCTACCGAGCTGGCACCCGGCGTGGCGCTGCTCACCTACCGCAGCGCGCAGCGCGATGCGCAGGGCCTGCGCAGCAAGCACACGCTGCGCTCGTCGATCTGGTTGCTGACAGATGGCCATTGGCAGCTGCGCTACCACCAGGGCACACCAGCCCAAGATATTTGGTAGTGGATGGCTGGTTGCGCAGGCAGGGACGCACGACAGACAGCGCACGGGGGCAATTCGCCGTACCATGGCACAGCGCCAGGGCCCGCTAACCAGCATCATCGCTTCGACCCGGCGCGTGACTCCCGCCCCATCCCGCTTTGCCCCGCCGCCACCAGGAGCCTCCATGCCGATCGAACTGTGGTTTGCCTTTGTCGCAGCATCTGCCGTGCTGCTCATCATTCCGGGACCCACGATTCTCACGGTCATCAGCTATTCGATGGCCCAGGGGCGCCGCGCCAATGTGCCGCTTGTCGCAGCAGTGGCGCTGGGCGATTCGACGGCGCTGGTGGTGTCGCTGCTGGGGCTGGGGGCGCTCTTGGCGGCGTCGGCCTGGTGGTTCACCGTCGTCAAATGGGCAGGCGGGCTCTACCTGCTCTACCTGGGCATCAAGCTCTTGCGCGCTGGCGTCTCTGCGTCTGCCTTGGTGCCCACGGCCGCTCCGGTCTCGCGCTGGAAGCTGTTTGCCAATACCTACCTGGTCACGGCACTCAACCCCAAGGGCATTGTGTTCTTCGTGGCTTTTTTGCCGCAGTTCATCAGCGCCGAGGCACCGCTTGCGCGCCAGCTCTGGATTCTGGCCCTGACCTTTGTCGTGATGGCCACCCTCAACGCCACGCTCTATGCCGCCTTTGCATCGTCTGCCAGAAAGCTGCTGTCCTCACCCAGGTCGCTGCGCTGGTTCAACATGGCAGGGGGTGGCCTGCTGTCGGCCGCCGGGGTCTGGGCGCTCTTGGCACGGCGGCCAGGCTAAGGCTCAGAGCCGGGGCTTGCGGCCGGTAGGCCGCCCTCTTGCGCTGCCCCGTTGCACCGCCCGTCCCGTTGCGGCGCCACATCAAGCCGCAGAAAACGCCGCCAGCATATGGCGCAGCAATTGCGACGCCACCGGCGACAGCGGCCGGCCGCTGCGGGTGACCACATGCAGCTGGCTGTGGTTGAGCACCGGGCTGGCCAGTGGCAGCGACACCAAGGTATCGAGCGCCACGCCTTGGAGCGGAATGGAGCGCGGCGTCATGATGTAGCCCAGGCCCATCACCGCAAAATCCCAGAGCACCTTGAAGGAGTTGGTGGTCAGCATCGGCTGCAGGCGGATGTTCTCCTCCAGCTCGGCGGCCTGGATGTGCTTGCGCACGCCAAAGGATTCCTCCAGCGCCGCGCCCGGGTAAGGCGCCAGATCGGCCAGGCTCAGCGGGCCCTGGTGGCTGGCCAGCGGATGGCCCTTGCGTACATGCACCCGCACGGGGGCCAGCCGCGCATGGTGGGAGCGCAGGCGCGCATCGGCTGGCGGCTGGAACACGATGCCGATATGCGCACGGTCCTCCAGAATGCACTGCACGGCCTCTTCGGTGCCCGCCACCTTGATGTGGTAGCGCACATCGCCATGGGCTTTGATAAATGGCTGCAGCACCGGCGCCATCACCATATCCAGCGTACCCTCGCCCAGCACCAGGTCCAGATGGCCGGATTGGGCGTTCTTGAGGCTGTTGACCTCGGCGACAAAGGTGTCGTGCAGGTCCTGCTGGCGGCGGGCAAACAGCGCCAGCATGCGCCCGGCATCAGTCACCACCACGCCCCGGCCGCGCCGCTCCAGCAGCACCAGGCCGGTGTCCTGCTCCAGCCGGGCGACCGTGCGGCTGACCATCGACGGGTCGACCGCCAGCACCTCAGCGGCGCCGCGCACCGAGCCGGTTTCCATGATCTGCAGCAGGCACAGCGCCCGCTTGCGGTCCAGCACATCGTCCATCCCCAGGTTCAACATCGCTTGCCTCCGCCCATTGTTGCGATTCTTGCAACGTTTGATTGCCGGCGTTGTCATGGACGCGACGGATGGCAGTTTCGATAATGGTTTGACTTTTTTGTGACGGCCCCACCATGAACGCACCTATCCAACCCTCCTTGCTATCTGCCGTACAGGCCCTTGCGCCTGAGTTTGTCGGCATCCGCCACCAGATCCATGCTTTCCCCGAGCTGGCGTTTGAAGAGCTGCGCACCAGTGACCTGGTGGCCGAGCGCCTGCAGGCCTGGGGCTATGAAGTACACCGGGGCCTGGGCAGCACCGGCGTGGTGGGCCGCCTCAAAAAAGGCCAGGGCAGCCGCAGCATCGGCATTCGTGCCGACATGGATGCGCTGCCGATCCAGGAGAAAACCGGCCTGCCCTACGCCAGCACCCTGAGCGGCAAGATGCATGCCTGCGGCCACGATGGCCACACGGCCATCTTGCTGTGCGCAGCGCGCTACCTGGCCGAATCGGTGGACTACAGCGGCACCTTGAACCTGATTTTTCAGCCGGCCGAAGAGAACGAAGGCGGCGCCTTGCGCATGGTCGATGACGGCCTGTTCGAGCAGTTCCCCTGCGATGAAATCTATGCGCTGCACAACACGCCAGGCCTGCCGGTGGGCCAGATCGGCATGATCACCGGGCCGGCGATGGCCTCGTTTGACCGCGCCACCGTCACCCTGACTGGGCGCTCGGCGCACGGCGCCATGCCCCACCATGGCATCGATGTGATGCAGGCGGCTGCCAGCATCGTGCTGGGCCTGCAGTCGCTGGTCAGCCGCGAGGTCGATGCCCTCAAATCGGCCGTCATCACCGTGGGCTCGATCCAGGCGGGCGCCACCTACAACATCGTGCCCGAGAGCGCGACGATCAAGATCGGCATCCGCGCGCTCAACCCCGAGGTGCGCAACCAGATCGAAACCCGGCTGCGCGACTTTGTCAGCGCCCAGGCGCAGAGCTACCAGCTGCAGGCCGATCTGCTGTACGAGCGCAAATACCCGGTGCTGGTCAACCATGCCGCGCAAACCGAGCGCGCCCGCGAGGTGGCCGCGCGGCTGCTGGGCGCCGACAACGTGGTCACGCGCGGCCCGGTCATGGGCAGCGAGGACTTTGCCTACATGCTGGAGCACCGCCCCGGCGCCTATGTGCGGCTGGGCAATGGCCTGGGGCAGGACGGCGGCTGCATGGTGCACAACCCGCTGTATGACTTCAATGACAAGACCCTGCCCATCGGCGCGGCCTTCTGGGCCAGCCTGGCACACAGCTATCTGCAATAACCCCCACCTAGCGAGAGCACCATGACCGCAACCCATCGCCGCCAGTTCCTTCAATACGCCAGCCTGCTGGCAGGCGCCCCGTGGCTGGCCACACAACCGGCCTGGGCCGCCGATGGCTACCCCAGCAAGCCCTTGTCGCTGGTGGTGCCCTACCCGGCAGGCGGCGCCAGCGATACCGCCGCCCGCATCTTTGGCGAATCGATTGGCAAGACGCTCAAGCAGCAAGTTGTGGTGGAGAACTACGGCGGCGGCACCGGCCTCATTGGCGCCAACAAGGTCCTGAGCGCGCAGGCCGATGCCTATACGTTCTTCCATGGCTCGATCAACGAGGTGTTTCTGGCGCCCATGCTCAACCCCTCGGCCCGCTACGCACCCAAGGATTTCAGCCTGGTCGCGCCGATCAGCGAAGCGCATATCGTGCTGCTGGCCCGCAATGGCCTGCAGGCCGACTCCCTGGACAAGGTGATTGCGCTGGCCAAGCAAAGCAGCGCCAAGCCGCTCACCTACGCCACCGTGGGCATTGATTCCATCTACCACCTGATGGGCGAGGCCTTGGCAACGCGTGTGGGCGCGCCCTTGCTGCATGTGCCCTACAAGGGCGGTGCACCCGCGCTGCAGGGTGTGGCCGGTGGCGAGGTGGACCTGGCGATCCTGCCCTACCAGACCAGCTTTGATGCGATGCAGGCCCAGGGCCGGCTCAAGGTGGTCACCAGCTTCTCCAAGGAACTGCCCACCCCCCTGGCCCATATCCCGCTGATCAGCCAAAGCCAGCAGTTGCCTGACTTTGCCTACACCATCAGCGGCGGCTACTTTGTCAAGCAAGGCTGCCCGGCCGAGCGGGTCAGCCTGTTGCGCAATGCCATTGGCGCGGCGCTGCAAAACCCCGAGATCCGTGCCCGCCTGGAGGCCGAAGGCCGCACCGTTGCCCAGCCCACCGGCAGCCAGGCTGCTGCCAACCAGGCCTTTGACCAATACCTGCTGCGCGTGGGTGAGCTGATCCGCACGGTAGGCCGCAAGCCGGTGGCCTAAAAGTCTGTTCTAAGACGTAATCTGTCTTTGACGCCAGCCCTCTGGTAGGGCTGGCCTGCTTCGCCGGCCCTCCAAATCGCCGTTAAGCCCGCCCCGCCGCACCAAAGCGCTTCTTCATGCTGTCACGCGCTCGGCAAGCTGCGGCTTTTCGCTATCAAAATTAGTACATAATATTGCACGGTCAACAATCAGTTGCGCCTGGTGCATGCTAAACAGCAATGCATCCGGTAACGATTGACACCAACTAGCGGCGCGTGCAACCTGCTGATTCGACGCCGCCGTTTGTAGAAAATCGGGCTGCTGTACAGACAATCACTGCAGTATTTATCAATTTGACAGGTTGATAGTATTTAGCATTAGATTAGTGAATTTCTGCTTGAAATTCTCTAGCTTTCAAGAAGCTGACATTTGTTGAATTTATGATTATCAGCTAGTCATAGTTTTGACATATGATCTCGATTCCTCTGGAGGGAGGTAGAAGTAGAAGAAAAGGAAAACGACCTTGGAGCCCGCAGTCATGCGGGCTCTTTTTTTTGTCAATTGCTGACGATTGCGCCATGCGTTAGCCCATTGAGCCGCGATAGCCGTCCTAGAATTTGACCATCGCTTTCGCCGAGTTCATGCGTACCCTCCCTCCCTCTCTTGATTTGCATGGACACCCTGTTTTTCAGGATCGGCTTTCTTCTTGAATGCACTGCCGCCCCACTGGGGCGGCATTTTTTTGGGCTACGCAGTTGCCAAGCGCAATGGCGAGTCTTTGTGCTGCATCAACAAAGCAGCATCGCGCAATCTCGCCACCAACAGGTGCTTGCACCTGCCGCAAGCGGGCCGCGGGGAAGCCATGCGGTTTGGCTGGGCTTGCGCAAGCTTGCACTTGCAGTGCAGGCTCGCACCCACAGCGGCCCGTGCAGATCAGCGCTGGCTGCGCCTACGGTGCACCGCCACCAAGCCCAGAGCCACCAACAGACCGCTGATCAGTGATTGGCTCCACAGTGAAAGCGTTGGCACCGGGGTTGCTGCAACAGGAACTGGATCTGGATCGGGCGCTGGCACACCAATGGTCACGCTGGCATTTGCCGTGCTGGAGCCGCCTGTGCCTTGCACTGCAAATACGCTGTCCTGGCTAGCAGTGCCGCTGACTTGGCAGACCACAGACTGCCCCTCAGGAATCACACCGGGAGAGGACCAGGCAGCACCATGGAGGGTGCAGGCGCCGACCTGCACGCCTTCGGGCAAACCGGTCACGGTGCAGGCAGCATCGGCCATGTCCGCCGTGCCGCTGTTCGTGCATTGGAAGCTACCGCTATAGGCGCTGCCTACCGTGCCCGACAGGGGCAGCCCACCCAAGTCGATCGCCACATCCGGAGCGGTGGTGAACAACAAAGTCGCAGTGTTGTTGGCGGTGACCGTCTCGCCATTGGGAGCGGCGTCAACCACGGCCGAGCTCGAAGCCGGTGCAGCGCCAACGGCGCGCTGCAATGCTACGCTATAGCGTGCCTGGCCATTTAGCGCAGCCAATGGGCCTACGGTACACGCAAAGCCATTTTGCGGTGCAGCCAGTGCTGCGCAAGCGCTTGGCAACTGCTGGGCCGAATAGCCCGAAGGTAGTGTCACCGTCACTGTCGTATTCGCGGTGCTGGCCGTCGCACCCAGGTTCTTCACGTCCAGGGTATAGGCTTGCGGCACAGCGCCCAGCGCCGCTGGGCCGTCAAAGCTGACGGCCAAATCGACATCCGGCACCGCCTGCTTGCAAGCACCATCCTCATCCAACGCCGCCTTCGCAAACGCATCAATGATCCGATTTGCGCGTGCCTGGTTAGCACCGCTGTCTGTACCAAATGGTGATGCATCAGCCGTGAGGAAAGTGCAGCTGCCACCGTTCATCGCGGTCTTCGGCGCGAAAAAGCCGTAAGCCGAGGTACGTGCAGCGGCCACCGGAATGCTGGCCCCCTGAGGTAGATACAGCGCATTGGCTGTTGGAACGTTCTGAATCGTGCGATAGGCGGAGCCCTGGAGCGGGTTCAAGCCGTTAAAGCTTGCCTGGTAGGGCGACGCTGTGTTGAGCGGCGAGGCAATGGCGCCGCCAGTCTGCGTAGAAGCAATGCTGATACCCCAGTTAGTCGCGTCATTCAGAATGGACGCAATCGGGGCAAGATTGCGATCCGCTTGGCAACAGCCATCCGCAAATATCACAAAAGCCGTGTCTGGACGGGTGGTGATTGCGGTCTTGAGCACATCGATCTGGTTGAGATTCAGCGGCTCAAATACCGTCGTCACCACAACCAGTTTCTTGCCGTCAAATATCGCCGGATCCAGCGGGGTAGCCCTGGATAGCCAACCACGGCCATCTACCCAGCCAGTGCCAGCCGGGCCAAAGCGGTTGGTCAATCCACCGGCGGTGAACGTCAAAATGCCGTAGTTATCGGGAGTGGCGTTATCAGGTGTGAGGTAGAGCACATCCTGCGCCAGAACGGTGCCTGGCAGCACAGCAACAAACGCCAGCATGGCAGCGGCAATAGCGCGCCTCGCCGCACCACATCGCTTAAACAACTCTTCAAATAGATGCATACATTTTCCAATGGGTACGATTCGCGCAAGAATTGTCACAGCAATAACAATTCACTTACCCTTGGAAACCTAAAATCAGACTTTTCAGCGCCGAAATGTTGCTAAATTTATACAAATCAACGCATGCATTTCAAACAACCGCTGCCCTTTAGGGAGTAGAAGCAGAAAATTAGGCGTGCCTAGCAAAAAAACACGCAAAATTCAGTACGAATTTTCTGTTTCTCCTCTACAAAGAAATAAAAATGTCAATTGGCACTCACTTACATTGACAACCCGCTTTGGTAGCGAGCCAGATTCAATGGCTCCTTTCATTTGCCAAATGAGCTAGCCGTTACCTCCATGCATGGACAACAGCTCAGACCAGCGCCGTCGACAGCCCCTGCCGGGTGTGCACTGGCAGCTGCCACTGCCCGCCATCGTGCTCAGCCACCACCTCGATGCGCGGCGCCTCGCTGGTCACGCCACCAAAGATGGTCGCAAATGCTGCATCGGCGGCATCCCGGCCGGTCGCGAGCCGCATCATGCCCATGGGAATGGCGGTGCCCGAAGGGTCAAACAGGTACCAGCGCCCGCCCAGGTAAACCTCCACATAGGCATGGAAATCCGGTGGTCCCAGGGCGGGGTCGGCGCCATAGTCAGTGCCTGTCACAAAGCGGGTCGGCAGGTTGATGGCGCGGCACATGGCGATCATCAGGTGCGCAAAATCGCGGCAAACGCCGACGCACTCGACCAAGGTATCGACAGCCGAGGTGGTGCCGCTGCTGCTGTTGGAGCGGAACTTCACATGCTGCTGCACCCAGTCGCACACGGCCTGGGCACGCGCATAACCGGGGGCCTGTTGCCCAAACAAATCGTAGGCATAGGCGGCAAGCCGGTCGGACTGGCAGTAGCGGCTGGGGTAGATATAGCGCAGCGCTTCCAGCGGCAACTGGTAGAGCGGCACCTCGGCAATGCTCTCGGGGTCGTCGCAGTAGTGGCGCATCTCGACGGTGGCCTGGTAGTTGAGCTGGAGCGGGCCGGTTTGCGCTTGCAGCCGCAGGCTGCGCTGGCCATCGGCATCTTGCTGCAACTGCCAGGTGGCACCGGCCTGGTTGACGCTCAGGTGCTCCTGCACCACCGACTGCTGCGGGGTGAAGGCGGGGTGGAAGTTGAAGAAAAAGTCGGCGCTGGGGGTCAGCACCGTATAGGCAAGCTCCAAAGAGAACTGCAGTCGAATCATGGCGTGGGCTTCTGGGCCATCGTTGAGGAAGATTCCTGGCTGGTGGCAGACCCAGCCCGCATCCATTGGCAAACGGCTGCGCTGCAACCAGTGTGCGGCCAGATGCAGACGCCGTCTGTCAGGCAAACGCCCTGCTCCCTTGTGGTCCCCCACTACCTGGCTGCAAGGCGGGGGTGACAGCCCTGCGCAGGCCCGTCGTACCAGCGCTGCTGCGCTTGTCCTACGGCCCGGGCGCGGTCAGCGCCGCACCATGGAGGCACCAGGACCCAAGTCCTCCACCGAACCCAGGAGCACAGCATGACCCATCCCCATGACCCCAAACTCAACCCCGATCCGATCACCGATGAGCCCGGCGCCCACCCCATTGGCACGGGCATTGGCGCCGCTGGTGGCGCACTGACCGGCGCGGCCGCAGGCTCAGTCGCAGGGCCCGTCGGCACCGCTGTGGGCGGTGTCGTTGGTGCCGTGATTGGCGGCCTGGCCGGCAAGGGCGCTGCCGAGGCCGTCAACCCCACCGCCGAAGATGCCTACTGGGCCGACGCTTACCAGCGCGAGCCCTACTTTGCCGACGGCTATACCTATGACGACTACGCGCCCGCCTACCGCGCCGGTTACCAATCGGTGCGCGATGGCCTGGTCGATTGGGACGATGCGCGCAGCGACTGGGAACGCCGCTGGCAGGCAGAGCGTGCGCAAAGCCGCCTGGGCTGGCCAGAGGCTGAGCCTGCTGTGAAGGCCGCTTGGGAACGCGCCAACCGCGCTTACAAGCAGACCAACCAGGGCTAAAACAGACTGCCTTTGAGACAATAACGCCGCGTCAGGTCATTGCCTGGCGCGGCGTTCTGCGTTCAGTAGGCGACGGCCGCTGCCAGCAGTCCCGAGGCTGCGGCAGCCAGGGCCAAGCGACGCGCGCGCTCGGGCGCATAGGTCAGCACCAGGCCCCAGGCCATCGCCGCCAAGGTCAGCAGACCCAGCCAAGCAGCGATGCCGACCGAGGCGTTCCAGCGCTGCAAGCAGGCCAGCAGCGATAGCAAAAGCAAGGCGCTGCCGCCCGCTTGCCAGCCATGGCGCTTTGTGGTGGCGAGCGCGGCGGTAGCCAGTTGTTCCTCATGGCGGTCCATGGCGGCCGCCAGCGCCGCAAAACCGGCAAAGGCCCACAGCAGACTTGCGATAGCGATCATCGTTGCTGCTCCATCGCGCTGGCTACAGCTGCATGCGGCGCCAGCAAACCGGCATCAGCGGCTGCAGGCTTGGCAGCGGCTGCGGGTTTGCGCGCAGCGGGCGTCGCAGTTTGCCTGCTGCGTGCCAGCCACCACACGACCCAGCCATGCAAGGCCGCCAACGCCAGCATCATCAAATCAAAACCGGCAATGCTCCACTGCGCATCAGCGATGCTTTGGGGCAGCCATGCACCGCCGCTCAGGCCATTGAGCAGCGGCAACAAGGCCAGCAGCACGGTGGCCAGCAGCATCTGCTCGCGCCAGGCCTGGCGGTGCGGGCGCAGCATGGGGTGCAGCAGGCACAGCGCCCACACCGTAAAGAAGCCGCGAATCTCCCAATCGCTGCGGCCAACCAGATCGGCAGGCAACAAGCGGTTGAACCAGAAGAACGAGGCCGTGGCGACCGACAGGCCAGCGATCGCGCCCACATTGAGCACTTCCACCAGGCGGTGGCCATGGGGCGTGCGGCCGAGCTTGCGCCGCTCGGGCAGGCGCTTGACGACCCAGAGCACCATGCCGGTCGCCGCCATGGTGGTGCCGACGACGCCACTCAAGAACAGCAGCCAGCGCACCAGCGGCTCGGCAAAGCGGCCCAGGTGCAGGCTCGATACCACATTGCTGGTCGCACGTGGCCAGGAGATGGCTGCGGCCTCGGGCGCCTGGCGCGGCTCGCCACTCACGCCGTCAAACAGCAAGCTCGATGCCGCACCCCGGTTGACCAGGCTGGAGCCCCCACCCTCGCGCAGTTCCACAGTCGCGCGGGCGGTGCCCGGTGCGTTGACGGTGATGCTGCCCACGCCATGCGCCGGCCACTGCTGCAAGGCCGCCTCCACCATCGGGCCCACAGGTGCCATCGCGACGGGCGTGTTGGCATCGGCACTGGCCTCGCGGCTGGCGCGGCCACCTTCTCGCGGGCCAATACCGTTGTTGCCATTGGCTGCGCCGGGCTGCGCCTGGCGGTTGCCCCGTAGCTCGGAGAAATAGGCATTGCTGTCGCCGCTGTAGGCGGTCTGTACGCCCCAGGGCATCAGCATGTTCATCAGCAGCACCAGGCCGCTGAAGGTGATCACCAGGTGAAAAGGCAGCGCCAGCACGGCCGTTGCATTGTGCGCATCGAGCCAGGAACGCTGGCCCTTGCGCGGGCGGAAGGTGAAGAAGTCACTGAAGATCTTCTTGTGCGTGATGACGCCGCTGATGATCGCCACCAGCATCAGCATCGTCGCAAAGCCCACAATCCAGCGGCCCCAGATGCGCGGCATCGCATAGAGCTCGAAATGGAAACGGTACAAGAAGCTGCCGCCCCGCGTCTCGCGCGGCTGCAGCTGCTCGCCGGTGCCGGCATCCAGGGTCGTGCGCTGGGTCCCAGCCCGGCCAGCCGCAGCACCGGGCTCGCGCCAGGAGGCCTCGATGGCCGTCTGGCGCTCATTGGGCAGAGACAAGGTCCAGGTGCTGGCCTTGGGCGCAATGGCCTGCATGGCATCCAGCCCGCGCTGGGCGGTGCCCGCATCGGGTACCGACTGGTGAAGTTCGGGCCGCATCCAGTCGGTGATCTCGCTGCGGAAAAAGCTCAAGGTGCCGGTAAAGAACACCGCATACAGCAGCCAGCCCAGCAGCAGCCCGCTCCAGGTATGCAGCCAGGCCATCGACTGGCGCAGACCCTCGGGTTTGCCATCGACCCTCATGCCGCAGCTCCCGGAGCCAGCACCCAGGCGATCAGCGCCAGGGCCCCCGCCGGCAGCGCAATGCCCAGCCAGGCGCGCAGTGCCGTTGCGCAGCCAAAGGCCCACATCGCCGCGATCGCGTAGACCACAAAGGCCAGCATCGTGGCCGCCATCGTTGCATCCACCCGGGCCATGCCTAACTCTTGAAAGCCCACGGCCCCCGCTGCGGCAGAAGCCGCCGCCAGCGCATAGCCACCGCCAATGGCGGCTATGGCCCGCGACGCGACGCGCGCGCGGTAGCCCAGCAGGCTGGCTGCTGGTGGGGGGTTGGGGACTGTTTGCATCTTGACCATCCTGTGAACGGGGCCCGCCACTGCGGCATGGCCCGGGGCGCCAGAGCATGCCTGTCATACCGCAGGCCTGGCAGCGCCGCGCGGTATTTTAAATGAGAATGAGTCTTGATAAATATTTGAACACCGATAAAGCTGCGGCCCAGCGCCATGTGCATGCGCTGCAATGGAGGAGCCAGCGCAATGCCTACGCTGCAAACGGCCCCGTCAAAAACGGCCCCGAAGGACCGTTTGAAATCAACGCGGGGCCAGCCGGGCGGCTCAAACCCGCCCGCGCTGCAGCAGCAGCCCCAGCGCCGCCAGCAGCGCAAAGCCCGCGCCGCAGACAAAGGTGCCCTGGTAGCCAATGGCATCCCAGAGCAGCCCGGCAATCACGCTGGCCAGCAGCAAGGCCACACCGGTGAGCAAATGGAAAATGCCAAACGCCGTGCCACGCAGCTCGGCCGGCGCGCTGTCGGCAATCATCGCGTTGAACAGGCCCTGGCTAAAACCCATGTGCAGACCCCACAGCGCCACCCCCAGCCCCAGGCCCAGCACACCGGGTACCAAGGCCAGCACCAGATCGGCGGCCACCAGCAAGCCCAGGCCGGCGAGCAGCACATCCTGCCGGGGGCGGCGGTCCGACAGCACCCCGGCCGGATAGGCCGACAGCGCATAGGCCAGGCCCATGACCACCAGCACTGCCGGCGCCCACATGGGCGGCAGGCCGGCCGACTGCGCGCGCAAAATCAAAAACGCCTCGCTGAACCGCGCCAAGGTGAACACCAGGCCCAGGCCCACGACCATCCAGTAAGCCCGGGGCAAACGCTGCAGTTCGCTCTTGCGCAAGGGCAGCTGGCGCGGCCTTTGCGCTACGGGTGTTGCGGGCTCCTTCACAAAAAACACCAGCACCGCCACCGCCGCAAATGCCGGCAGCACCGCCAGCCAGAACACCAGCTGGTAGTTGTCCGCCGTCCACCACATCAGGCCGATGGCCAGCAAGGGGCCGGTAAAGGCGCCGATGGTGTCCAGCGTCTGGCGCAGGCCGTAGGCGGTGCCGCGCAAATGCGGTGGGGTCACATCGGCCACCAGCGCATCACGGGGCGCGCCGCGAATGCCTTTGCCCACCCGGTCGACAAAGCGCGCACCCACCAGCCATTCCAGGCCGCCCGCCAGCGGAAACACCGGCTTGGTCAGCGCGCCCAGGCCATAGCCCAGCACGGCCAGCAGCTTGCGTTTGCCAAAACGGTCGCTGATCGCGCCGGAGAACACCTTGACGATGGAGGCCGTGGCCTCGGCAATGCCCTCGATCAGGCCCACCGCCAGCACCGAGGTGCCCAGTACTGCCACCATATAGATCGGCAAGAGCGCATGCACCATCTCGGACGAGATATCCATCAGCATCGAGACAAAGCCCAGCGCCCAGACGCTGCGCGGCACTGCGCGTGCGCCGCGCTGCAACGCGCTGTCGCCTGCGGGTTGTTGGGGTTCAACGGTTTTCGTCATGCGCGTCGTACACCCGTTGGGCGTAGGCCTCCAGCAAGGATTCGCAGTGCTGCAGGCGCTCGGCCGCCGTCACTGCCAGTGGCGCGTCGTAGAAGTCCAGCTTGCGGATCTTCTCGTACCAGGCCTGCAGTTTTTTCAGGTCGGTCTCTTCTTCATCCAGCTCGGCATAAGTGAACTTCTCGATCGCGATCTCCTTGGCGATCTCGGCCTCGAAATCCTGGCAGCGGCCCAGCAGTTCGCGGTACTGGTCGTCGCGGTCGGCCTTGAAGCGGGTGATGACCTTGTCCTCCTGCAGCCGGTCGAGCGCAATGGTCTCCAGCAGCACGCAGTCCCCATCCATCGCGGCAATGTCGTTCTCCAGCACCTTGAGCCGGCGCACATGGTCATCGGTCTTGGGCAACAAACACACACCGTTTTGCAGGTATATGGCCCCGAGAGCCTTGAGGCGCCGCCACAGCGCCATGCGTTTGGCCGTGGGCTCGGCCGGGACTTTATAGGTCAGCAGCAACCATTTAACAGCATCCATTGCTCATCCGTTTTTGTGACGACCGTTTCATTTTAAAGTTAACGAACAACTTTCAACAGCTGTATCAGATGAATTTTTTATGACCCTGAACCCAGACCTTCCCTCGCTACGGGCGTAAAAAAGCCCCGCAGGCGGGGCTGGCTGGGCGCAGCAAGGGGCGTTAGGTATCGGATTCGGGTGCCAGATGGCAGGGCCCCACCGAGAGGCAATCGTCTTCAAAAGAGGCTACCGCCTCGTCCAAGGCCTGCGTAATACGCTCGGCCACCTCGTCACTGGCGACCAGTTCACTGTCGGCATCAAAAATGGCTGCCGCATCGGTAATGCCTGCCAGATAAGCCATCTTGAACAGCTTGATCTGGTCGGGGGTGACGACGGTGATTTGCAATTCCGACAAAGACTTTGCACGGGATCTCATACGGCCTCCTCTTCGGGCGCATCGCAATGAAAAATCAGGTCTGCAACACACAACCCTCCGACCGGTCGCGTGTTGTCATCCTGCGGCTGTCACAAACATAGCATAGGAGTACCGGCTTGTTTCATATGCAGCACCCAAGAACAGTCACTTGCGGCAATGGCTGACAACAGACCCGCCCTCCCCAGCCAAACATGGAGCACCTGCCATAGAGACTTTCCCGATGTCCAGCCTCTGCTCCCAGCGACGCTGGCCATGCCGGCCCGCTTGTTGCCCAAGAAGGCGGCGCCGGGCCCAAGCACAATTGGCGGGCACCCGCTCCCGATGCAGGCCAGGCTTTCGGCAGGTGTCGGCAATTGCTGGCACTGCAGAGCGCCAAGCGGTAGCGGTTCGGGCTCCAGCTAAGCGGCCTCGCTGGCGTTTCCATCCTTGCGCTGCGCTTGGGCTTTGCGCAGCTGCCGCAGCTCCTCCAAACCATCAGCCCGGCTTACCACTGGGGCATAACCCAGGCTGTTGCGGGCCTTGTCGATATTCAGACTGACCTCGACGGCCGAGGTGGCCAGCGCCTGCCGCGTCACCGGTGGCTGCCAACGCCCGCCCAACCACGGCGCAATACCTTCGCAGACCGAGGCCAACCTATACACCAACCACCGAGGCACCGACTTGCCGGACGCGCACCGCCCTTGGGTGGCCAGGAGGTCGCTGATGAATGTCCGAAATTCGACCACATCCGCATCAGCAATGAAATAGCACTGCCCGGCCTCGCCCGCCAGCAAGGCCCGCTCTATGCCATGCACCAGGTTCCCAATGTGGGTGGTCGAGGTACGGTACCGCCCCGTACCAACCCAGGCAAACTTGCCGGCGTCGACCGCTTGCAGCAACTGCGGCAGGGCTGTCGTGTCATCCCGCCCCCAGACAAAGCGCGGGCGCAGCACACAAACATGCAAGCCCTGCTGCGCTGCGGCCAAGGCGATCTGTTCCGCCTCTATCTTGCTGGCCGAATAGCCTCCGGCTGGCCGCAGAGGATAGGGATGGCTTTCGTCGGCATGGACCAGCGCCCGGCCATCGAGCAACACCGACTCCGTGCTGATGTGCACCACACGCGCGACCTGTGCCTGGGCTGCTGCAGCCAGCACCCGGCGAGTCCCTTCGACATTGACGAGATGCTGGCCCCGGCTCGCCAGGCCATGCTGGGTGTCCGCCGCTGCATGCACCAGCGCATCGCAGCCTTGCATGGCCAGTGGCAGTTGCGCAGAAAACAGGTCTGCCTCGACAGGCTTGGCACCCAGCGCATGCAAGCATTGACCCGCCTGGGCACTGCGCGCCAACGCGTGTACCTCAACGCCTTGCGCTACAAAATGCCGCACGACATTGCGGCCCACATAGCCGCTGCCACCGGTGATAAAAAGCCTGCGCAGGCGCGGTTCAGACATGGCGTGCGAAGCTGTCAAAGGAAGTGAAGAATCAAACATGGGCTGGCAATGAGCAATGAAAAGGGGGCGGCCACAGGCTGCGCATGCAGCCCGTCGGGCTCGTCGAGAAGGGAGCGCCGGCGCGACCCGCGCTAGCGACGCCAGGAGACCTATGGGAGTTAGTCCGCCGCAGCTACCGGTGCGGCTGCAGAAGCAGCGCCCAACAGCGCTTCGATGTCCGCAAGCAGGCGCTGTCTGTCAGCGGCAGCGAAGGAGTGGAAGTCCAGGCTTTCCAGAAGCTTCAAGCCCTCGAGCGCCAAATAGGCCACCAGGGCAGCGCGCGGCTGGGCGGCGTCGGCCTGCAGGGCCGCGATGACCATGGCCTGGTTGGCCTGCATCAGCGCGCGCAGCTCCCCATCCTGCGCCAGGGCCGCGCACAGATTCAAGGCCACGGCACGCTGAGGTGGCGGAAGCGGATGGGCCGCTGCCGCAATGCGCCCCCGCACCGTCTGTGCGTCGCCACCATTGAACTGCCGGGCGGCGGCCTGGTTGAATGCGTTATCACGCTCCAGGGCCCTGTGGACCAGGGCCTTGATCAGACCCTGTTTGGTCTTGTGGTCGTAGGTGACGCTGGCCTTGCTGACACCCGCCTGGGCCGCAACCCCATCGAGCGTAAGCTTGGCCGCACCGTCTCGCGCGATGACCGCTTCGGCGGCATCCAGCAGTTGATCTTGGTCGATGACTCTTGAGCGTCCCATGGCAGCAATATTTATTTCCGACCGGATGGATATTAATTATACAGACGCAAGCTGTCAAGCCATCATCTGCTGCCTGCGACAGTGCAAAGGCTTTTCATTGCCTGCATCAGCCTGCCGAAATGCGGATCGGCACAAGCCAAGGGGCAAGGTCGCCGCCCAGCCAGGGCGGTCGCCTGCATGGCCCTTGCCCAATCGAAGGGATGCGGATCTGGAGGTGACACAAGGCGGTATTTACAGCCGAGCTGTCGCTATGGCCAAGGAAAACAACGCAGCCGATCGCCTGACAGCGCGCTCAGACCACGGCAGGGAGTTTGGCAGAGGATCGCTGACCATGGGTAAGGCAAAGCAGCCACCAGAGTGATCCGGCATAACCCCGGCCACGCCAAGCCAGGCCAAGGCAGGCCGGGACAGCCTACTGGCAGAGACTTCGCCAGTGCCCGCTTGCACTGGCAGCGGCAGTCGGCTGCTCCATCTCCCCTACCCGTCACCGCTGCAGCGATCAACGCAAGCGATAGCGACGCGCTGCCAGACCGACCAAGCCCATCGATACCAGCCACAGCACCCAAGGGCTATCGACCGGCACCGCCTGTACAGGACCAGCACCCGACGGTGTTTGCACGGGACTCACCACCACCGTGACCATCGCCGTCTGGCACACCGGCTGCGGATACGGGCCTTGCAGGCTGCAGATCTGGTATGTGAAGGTATCCGTTCCCGAGAATCCCGATGCGGGCGTGTAGCTGGCGGAGCCATCGGCGTTGTAGGCCACCGCACCATGCGCTGGCGCAGACACGCCTGTCGCCATCCCCCCCAGTGGCGCGCTGGTTGCGTCGCTGGAGGCATCATTGTCCAAAATGCGGATCGTCACGGGGGTATTGATCGCGGTGCTGGCTGAATCCGCCGTGGCAGTCACGCCCAATACCCTCACGGTCACGACTGCGGGCTTGCACTCAGAAGGTGCCGCCTCCAGACAGACCTGGTAGTCGAAGCTATCGGTGCCAGAAAAACCGGCATCGGGCGTGTAGACCATGTTGCCCGAGCCATCGACGCTCACGCTGCCATGGGATGGCTGCTGGCTGATGGATGGCACACCGATGCTCTGCGCGGCCGGCACCGTGGTGTCATTGGCGCGAACGTCGATACTGACAGGCTGCCCCTGTGTGGTGTAGGCCAGATCATTCACTGCACTCAACTCCGTCGGCCCGCTGACCGTCACGGTCGCTGTTGCTGTCGCGCAGTTATCAGGCTTGCTGATCTGGCAGTACTGGTAGTCCAAGGAATAGGTTCCCGGCGGAGTTGCGGGGCTCAGGCTCACGCTGCCGGTATTGGTATCCAGGACCATGGGAAAGCCCGCAGGGGACGTATTGGTCCCTGGCAGTTCCGCCATCGTCACGACGGATCCAAGCGTCGGCACCACCTGCCCATGCAAACCACCTGGATTCATATCATCGTTGGCCAGCACATTGCTGATGGCAATCCCTCCGGCCGCATCCATCGTGCCGGAGTCCTCCTGCGCAGCCAGCGGGGCTCGGCAGGCTGAGGGAGCCAGCAAAAACGCCTGCAGGTTCTTGATGACCTGCATGTTCGCATCGGTTTGGTTCGCTCCCCCTAGATTGCCGCCATCACCAAAATAAGTGATGCGTCCGGCATTGCCGTTCATATCTGCTTCGCCAAAGGCAGCCACACTGATCGGTGCCGCAGGATCGCTCAACGACATTTGGTAAGCCAGCCGATTCTGCGCAGGAATCGGGCCCAGCAACACACCGCCGTTATCAAACATGACCGAAGCACCTAACGAAAACGGAAAGGCATCGATATTCCCAATAGCCGCGCTGTTCACTGTCCAAGCACCACCATAAACCGAATTAGGCCCGGTTGCTATACTTCCACCGCCAGAGCCAGAGGCCACTCTGGCATTCATGACACCTACAGCCCATTCATTATAAAAATTATTGCCATAATCTTGGGTAAAGTGCACCCGGCCACCCCCGCCCAGGTAGGCGACCAATGCAGCGGCGTCCGCAACAGAAGGGGTACTCGCCGAAGAATAGGTTGCGTTATACCAATGCAGCCAGATGGCATCATACTGCGGCAAATTGGCGCTGGGGCCAGACAAGAAATTTGAAATAGCGGACGGCGAATTGGTGGGCACCACATTCACGCCATTGAGAATTAACGACTGCGCTGCAGGGTAGGTATTCAGACCATTGAACAATACCCGGCAAGCGGCAGCCTCTGCTTTACCCATGCCAGCCACGGCAACCAGCAAGAGTGCAGCAGCACCTGTAAATTTTGTCGCATTATTTTTATACATCATCATGGGCAAAGCCGTGTATTGATAATAAATAGCCGAACCAAGAGCATTCACGACATCTTGCCCATACGTCAAAAATCACACAGACCACCAGCAAGCAAACATCACCATACACCACAAATAGGGTGATAGGAATATATCCACTCTTCAGCCATTATCAAAAAATAGCCTCTTGATTCAGAAGAATGTCATTCCAGGCATGGAAAATTCAGCGGTAAAAAATAGCAGGAAGTCGCGTCCACCAATCTTAGCGGTGACAACTATAAAAATATTAATTAAAAAATCCAAAGGAAGATTTGTTAACAATTGTTTACATTACTATCCATTTGAAACATCGGGCAGATTTGTAGCGGTTTCTGCAGGATTCGGCTCAGACCAGCGTACGGTTGGGGCGCCGCAATTCGGGCGGATCACCAACGGTGAGCGCCCTAGGTTCAGGAACACAGGAACCAACACCCCGCCTTGTAGACGACCGGTCTATTTTTTACTACAATCGAGCCCATGACCTTGACCCCGAAAGCGCAAGCCACCCGCCAGCACATCCTCGACACCGGGCACCAGCTCGTGTTGCGCAAAGGTTTTGCGGCTGTGGGTCTGCAGGAAATTCTCAAGTCCTGCAACGTGCCCAAGGGCTCGTTCTACCACTACTTCCCGTCGAAAGAGGCCTTTGGCTGCGCGTTGCTGCAGCAGTATGTCGATGGCTATGGCCGCAAGGTGGATAGCCTGCTGGCAGCGGACGGCACCGGCAATGAACGCCTGATGCGCTACTGGGACGCCTGGATTGCGGCGCCCGGTGATGCGCACTGCGGCTGGGCCGAAGAATGCCTGGTGGTCAAGCTCGCGGCCGAGGTTGCTGACCTGTCCGAAGAAATGCGCCAGGTGCTCGATGGCGGCGTGCAGCGGCTGCTGGCCAGGATCGCTGCCGTCATTGACGAGGCGCGTGGCGATGGCTCGCTGCCCGCAGGCCCGCCGTCGCTCGTGGTCGCGCGCGTGCTCTACCAGATGTGGCTGGGCGCAGCGCTGCTGGCCAAGCTGAGCCAGGACCGATCGTCTCTGCTGCAAGCGCGGGCGGCCACGGTGCACCTGCTGACCTGCAGCGCATCGGCACCCTCCTCACCCCAACCCCTCCACCCATCCCTCAAGGAGTCCCCATGAAAGTTCTATTGGTACTGACCTCGCACGACCGTCTTGGCGACACAGGCCGCAAGACCGGTTTCTGGCTGGAAGAATTTGCCGCGCCCTACTATGCCTTCCAGGACGCAGGCGCCGACATCACACTCGCATCCCCGCTGGGCGGCCAGCCGCCGCTGGACCCCAAGAGCGATGAGCCCGATGCCCAGACCGCCGCCACCGAGCGCTTCCGCAAGGACCCGCAGGCACAGGCCGCGTTGGCAGCGACCACGCCACTGGTCCAGATCCAGGCCGATGACTTTGATGCCGTCTTCTACCCCGGCGGCCATGGCCCGCTCTGGGATCTCGCCAATGACGCCAAGTCGATTGCGCTACTGGAGGCCTTTGAGCGCGCAGGCAAGCCGCTGGGCCTGGTCTGCCATGCGCCGGGCGCCCTCATCCATGTCAAGGCCGCCGATGGCCAGCCCCTGGTGACAGGCCGCCGCGTGACGGGGTTTACGAACAGCGAAGAAAACGCAGTTGGCCTCACCGCCGTGGTGCCCTTTTTGATTGAAGATGAATTCAGCCGCTTGGGCGCTGACTACCAGAAGGGCCCGGATTGGCAGGTGCATGTCGAGGTCGATGGGCGCCTGGTCACCGGCCAGAACCCCGCCAGCAGCGAAGCGGTGGCCCAGGCCCTGCTGTCCATGCTCGCAAAATAAGGACAGTCACCATGCGCAGTGCCATTCACACCAGCTTCGGCGAGCCCGCCGAGGTCCTGAGCCTGGGCGAGCAGCCCATGCCCCAGCCGGCGGCTGGCGAGGTTCGTATCAAGACCTTGCTCGCCCCCATCCACAACCATGACCTCTGGACCATCCGGGGCCGCTACGGCTACAAGCCCGAGCTGCCGGCCATTGGCGGCAGCGAGGCCGTGGGCCTGGTCGATGCGCTCGGCGCTGGCGTCGAAGGCGTCACGCTGGGGCAGCGCGTTGCGGTGGCCGGCGTCCACGGCACCTGGGCCGAGCACTTTCTGGCGCCCGCGCGCCTGCTGGTGCCCTTGCCCGAAGCCATCCCCGATGAAGTGGCCGCCCAGCTCATCGCCATGCCGCTCAGCGCCTTGATGCTGCTGGAGTTTTTGAACGTGCAAGCCGGGCAATGGATTGCGCAGAACACGGCCAATGGCGCCGTCGGCAAGACCCTGGCCATGCTGGCCAGTGCGCGGGGTGTGCAGGTGCTCAACCTGGTGCGCCGCGATGCGGGTGTCGAGGAGCTCAGCCAGCTGGGCATTGCCAACGTCCTGTCCACCGCGCAAGCGGACTGGAAGCAAAGCGCCAGCGCGCTGCTTGGCCCCCAAGGTGCTTACGCCGCCGTCGATTCGATTGGCGGCGCATCCAGCGCAGCGCTATTGGCCTTGCTGGGCGAAGGCGGCACCCTGGTGTCGTTTGGCACCATGGCCGGCGAGCCGATGCAGATTGACTCGGGCGCGATGATCTTCAAACAGGCCATCGTCAAGGGCTTTTGGGGCAGCAAGGTGAGCGAGGCCCTGTCCGCACAGGACAAACGCCGCCTGATCACTGAGCTGATCCAACGCATTGTGGGTGGTGAGCTGAAGCTGCCGACCGAGGCCATCTATGACCTGGGCGACGCCGCCCAAGCGGCCGCAGCCAGCCTGCAGCCGGGCCGCAAAGGCAAGGTGCTGCTCAGGCCTTGACGGGGGCCCATGCCCTCAGGCGACCGGCACCACCGTCACAAAGGGGTGGTTGCCAAAGGCCTGCACGGCATGGCTTTCGGGTGCGGCATCGGTGATCAGGGTCCACTGGCGGTGGATGGGCGACCAGTTCATCTGCGACTTGCGGCCCAGCTTTTCAGCAGTGGCCAGCATATAGACCTCGCGCGTGCGGCGGAACAGCTTTTCCTTGAACCAGGCCTGCTCGATCGAGCCTTCGCAAACGCCAAACTCGGCATCGATGCCATCGGCGCTGCAAAACACCTTGTCGAATGTGAGGCGCTCGAGCGCCATGTCAGCGAGCGACCCGTACACACTCATGCTGCCCCGGCGCAGGTCGCCGCCGATCAAGGTGACGGGGATATCACGGCTGCTCAGCGTGTTCAGCGCCAGCAGGTTGTTGGTGATGATGCGCAGCGAATCGTCCTTGGGCAGCAGGCGCGCGAGCGCATCGGTGGTGGTGCCGCCATCGATAAAGAGGGTGTCGCCCGGCTCGATCAGGCTGATGGCCTTGCGCGCAATCGCGGCTTTGGCCTCGCCGTCATGCACCTTGCGCAGCTCCAGCGATTCTTCGGGCTCATGCCGAATCGGCGCCGCCACGGCGCCACCGTAGACGCGCAGCAGCCGCCCGTCCTGCTGCAGCGCCTGCAGGTCACGGCGCACGGTGGCCTCGGAGATGGCAAACCTCGCGCACAGCGCGGCCACATCGGTCATGCCCGAATTCACGGCATGCAAAATGGACTCTCTACGGTTGGCGACCTTCATGGGATGCGTGGGCTGGCTACAGCGCAATAGCGATAACGGATAAGAGCTTAACCGAGTCAGCAACGCCTCAACCCGATATGCCATGGGCCTGCAGGATTTCGCGCATCTGCGCCTCCTGCTCGGCGCTGATGCGCACGGGGTACTTGCTGTTGCCCACGTGGTAGCCCAGCAGTTGCACCGCGCGCTTGACGGCGGCCGGCGCAAAGCAGACCTTGTAGAGCGTCTCGCGCAGGCTGGTGACGGTCTCCTGCTGTTGGCGCGAGCCGGCAATGTCACCCGCGGCAAAGCGCGTCCAGATCGCATTGATCTCGCGCGGCGCGGCATTGGCCAGGCCCGATACGGCGCCGGCGCAGCCTTCGACAAAGCCCTGGTGGATCAGGCTGTCGGGCCCGTTGAACACGACAAAATCAGGCACTTCCTTAGCGACCTTCAGAAAGCCGCTCAGGCTTTCATGGCTGCCGGCGCTGTCCTTGATGCCGGCGATATTGGGGTGCGCGGCCAGGCGCTTGGCGGTCTCTGGCGCAATGGTGTTGCCGGTGCGCGCGGGGATGTTGTACAGATAGACGGGCACCTCCAGCGCATCGGCAATCGCGCTGAAATGCCCATGCAGCTCATCCTGCGACAGCGGCACAAACCAGGGCGTGATGGCGGCAACCGCATCCACGCCCAGGCGGGCAATCTCACGGCCGGCGCGGATGCATTCTGCCGTCGATACCTCGCCCACATGGCCGACCACGCTGGCGCGCCCAGCGACTTGCTCCATCGCAACCTCGGCCACGCGACGCTTTTCGCCCTCGGTCAGTGCAAAGAATTCGCCATTCGTGCCGCCGCAGAAAATGCCATTGCCCGCCTGGATCTGGCGGTCGATCTGCTCGCGGAACGGTGCCTCGGCAAAGCGGTCCTCCGCGTCCATGGGGGTGATGATGGCCGTCAGAATGCCTTGGAGTTTTTGCGTGTTTGCCATGGTGTTGTCTCAGTTGAACAGCTTCAGGTAGACCTTTTCGATATCGGCGCCCGTGACGGCCCCGGGCACATTCTTGATGAGGCGCTGCACATCGAGCGCGGCCTTCACCAGATCGGGCAGGTGGTCGCGGCCAATGCCCAGCTCTTGCAGGCTGGCCGGCAGGCGCAGGCGCTTGACCAGATCGGCAAAGTAAGCGACCAGCGCATGCGATTTGCCCTCGTCGTCCAGTGCCAGATTGGCACCGGGCACCAGCTCGTAAGCGCGTGCCAGCTTGGCAACGCACAGCGGGCGCAGCCACTCAAAGCAAGGCGCGAGCAAGATGGCATTGGCAACGCCATGCGGGATGTGGTACTTGCCGCCCAGCGGGTAGGACATGGCATGCACCAGGTGCGTGCCGGCATGGGCAATGCAGGCGCCGCCGTAGTACGAGGCCCAGAGCATGTTGAGCTTGGCTTCGAGGTTGTCGGGTTCGGCCACCGACAGCTCGATGTTTTCGAACAGCTTTTTCATGCCGATCATCGCGTAGTTGTCGGCGACCGGGTTGGCAATGCTGGCGGTAAAGCACTCGATCAGGTGGCAGAGCGCATCGACCCCGGTCGAGGCCGCAATCTTGTGCGGCATGGTTACCGTCAGCTCCGGCGCCAGCGCCACATAGTCGGGCAGCAGCACCGGCGAGATGATGCCCTGCTTGGTCTCGCGCGCAGGGATCGCCAGGATCGCATTGGGCGTCGCTTCCGAGCCCGTCCCCGCCGTCGTCGGCACCATCAGCGCCTTGACCCGCTGCGTGACCTTGGTGCCCGCCAGCAACTCGGCCAAGCTGGGCGACTCCGGGTGCGCCAGTGCCGACAGCAGCTTGGCCACATCCAGCACACTGCCGCCGCCTACGCCCACGACAAAATCCACGCCGCGCAGATCGCGCTCCTGCAGAATGCGCTCCACATCGGCATCGGATGGCTCGGGCGGCACATCGTCGACCACCAGCACCTCGGCCGCCGCGCGCCGCAGCTGGGCCAGCAGCGCCTGCACGCCTGCGATGCCGGAGATGTTCTGGTCGCTGACAAACAGCAGCTTGTGTTTGCCGCTTACCAGGTAGGGGATGTCGTCGAGGACCTTGTGGCCGCTCAGGACGGTGCTATGGATATGCATGTCTTTGTCTCCCGGATTTTTTAGATGCGCGTTGCGAGTTCTGCGCCCTGGCGCAAAGCCTCCAGCAGGCTGCGCTCATCGGCAATGCCCTTGCCGGCAATGTCAAACGCCGTGCCATGGTCCACCGAGGTGCGGATCACATCCAGCCCCACGGTGATGTTCACGCCCGCATCCAGGCCCAGCACCTTGACGGGGCCATGGCCCTGGTCGTGGTACATGGCGACCACCAGGTCAAAATCACCGCGCCCGGCGCGGAAGAACAGCGTGTCGGCCGGCAGTGGGCCTTCAATGTCCATGCCCCTCTCGCGCAGCTTCTGCACGGCGGGGATGATCTTT
Organism: Comamonas sp. MYb69; assembly: GCF_037479315.1. Lineage (NCBI taxonomy): Bacteria > Pseudomonadati > Pseudomonadota > Betaproteobacteria > Burkholderiales > Comamonadaceae > Comamonas > Comamonas sp. MYb69. The sequence continues at coordinate 106,815 of NZ_JBBGZG010000010.1, read as the reverse complement.
TCTTCTTCCTCGCCATAGCCAAACAGGCCGTTCTCACCGGCATGCGGGTTGATGCCGCACACTGCAATCCGTGGGTTGGCGATGCTCGCCTTGCGCAAGGTGTCGTAGCCGCGCTGGATGGTGCGCTCGACCAGGCCCGGCTCGATCTTGCGGATGGCATCGAGCAAGCCGATATGTGTGGTCACATGGATCACCCGCAGATTGGGCGCAACCAGCATCATCGAGACCTCTTCCACGCCCGTCAGGTGCGCCAGCATCTCCGTGTGGCCGGGAAACTTGTGGCCACCGGCATGCAGTGCCTCCTTGTTCAGCGGCGCGGTGCAAATCGCATCGATCTTTCGGGCCTTGGCCAGCTCCACCGCACGCTCGATAAAGCGGAACGCCGCATCCCCGGCCACGGGCGAGAGCTTGCCAAAGGCCAGGTCATCGGGGATCAGCTGCAGATCGATGCAGTCGATGACGCCCCGCTCAAAGGCGGCATCGGCAATGTCCTCTATGGCCCGCACACGCACCTGGGTGCCCAGCAGCGCATTGGCCTTCTGCAGCCGCTTGGCGTCGCCAATGACCACGGCTTTGGCCAGGCTGTACAGGCTGTCGTTCGCAAAGCTCTTGACAATGATTTCAGGGCCCACGCCGGCAGCGTCTCCCATGGTGATTCCGATGACGGGCAGAGAATGGCTCATCTTTGCTTGCTTTCTGTAGGGAGTGGGTCGGTGTGGCCGCCTGGGGGTTGGGCAGCCAGCAATGAATGGATGGCGCGGCTTGCGCGCTGCAGCGATGCGGGATGGCCAAAGGCTCCCGCCTTGGTGGCAATCCACTGGCACCGGGTGTCTTGTTCGATATCCTGGTTCTCGGTGATGCACAGCACCACACCGGGTTCGCTCTCGGAATGCACACGCAGGCTGCGCAGTTGCAGTTCTTCCAGTACCGCCCGGGCCGTCTCTCCACCGGTGATGACCAGGCCCGCTGCCGCGGCCATGGGCGCGTGCAGCAAACGCGCCAGCTGCCGGGCCAGCATCGGGCCTTCGGCCGGATCCGTCTGCGCGTCCGCTCCGAGGCTGACCACGACATCCAGGCCCTGGGCCACTTCGTCGCTGATGGTCTGTACCAGCGTCTGCACCAGCGGCTGCACCAGGGTCTGGCCTTGGGTCGTCTGCACGTCGCTGCGCAAGCAGCCAGGTGGCACCACATGCAGCCGCGTGCGTGGCTGCTCGGCCAAATACGCCAGCTGCTGCTGCGCAATCGCCGACATGCTGCCAACGACGGTGACCACACTGGGCAAACGCCCAGCGGCATGCGGTACATCCAGCGATGCGGCCAAGGCAGACACTGGCTGCACCTGCTGCGCCAGCGCATGCGAGAGGCCGGCAGAGCACACGCAAAAAGCCTGCTCTATCTGCAGACTGGCCTGGGCCAAGGTCTGCAGGTGTTTGTCAGTCAGCACATCAAACACCAGTGCCTGCACGCCCTGCTCACGTGCATTGGCAATTGCTTGTGCGGTCGCTTCTGGGCCGGCATCGAGCACGCTGGCGGGCAGGTTGTCGCAGCGCAGTCCTGCGGCCTGCAGCTGCTGCGCCGCGCGGTCCTCGCGGTCCGCATGCTCCAGCTGCCAGGTCGCGGTATCGGCCAGGCGCACGCCGTGCACATACACCACGCCGCCCTGCATCGTGCGGCCCATCTGCGGGAAGGCCGGAGCCACCAGCGCAATGGCATGGAGCGCAGCTTGCAACGCAGCCACCTCCTGCGCCCAGCCGCCCCGCAAGGTGGAATCGATTTTCTTGAGCACCCGGCGGCCCTGCGATGCCGGCGCAGCCAGCACCGCCTGCAGCTTGGCAGCAGCCTCAGCCGCCGTATCGCGCCGGCTGTTGGTGTCTACCGTGAGCACCGCCACATCACCCTGGGCACCAGCGCTGGCTTGCGCATCCAGCAGCACGCTCGTGGAGAGACCGGCGCTCGCAAACCCCGCAGCGCAGTCGGCTGCGCCGGAGAGGTCGTCGGCGACAACCAGGTAGTGCGGAAGGGAACGCGGGCTCATGCGGGGCTTTCGGTCGACTCAGTCATCACACCAAGCCTTAAAATTGATTGATTCAATCATAATTCATTCAAAGCGGGATAAAACAAGGGTTAACCCTTGATTCAACGCATCGAAAATGATCGATTTGATCGAGAAAGCAGTTAGTTTAGGTCGAAACCCACTACATCTAGCCCCCATACGCACCGCCAGTGTGCAGCGATTCCGCACGATGGTGCATGCACCAACTCGGGGAAAGTCCTGATTGGAGACTTTGGCAAAAAGAGTTCTGATCGAAGCGTTCAAAAAATTATCAATTTTGATTGTTTTGATCAAATAACCACCAAAAACCATTCCGTCTTCAGCCCTGAAGTCATTTCTGAACCACCAGCCCTTGAGGTGTCCCACCATGTTCGCTTCCAACCCTGCTTCTGCCGCCACGCGCCGCCGCTTCCTCCTTGCCAGCAGCCTGCTGCTGGGCCTCGCTCCGCTGGCCAGCCAGGCGGCAGATGCCGCCTATCCTGCCAAGCCCATCACCTTGATCGTGCCCTACCCGGCCGGCGGTGCCAACGATGCGGTGGGCCGCATCGTGGGCCAGAAGATGGGGGAGATCCTCAAGCAGTCCGTCATCGTTGACAACCGGGGCGGCGCAGGCACCACCATTGGCACCGCGCTGGCGGCCAAGGCGCCCGGTGACGGCTACACCCTGGTGCTGGGCTCCCTCTCCAGCCATGCGATCAGCCCGCACCTGTACCGCCAGCCAGGCTATGACGCGATCAAGGATTTCGCCCCGGTCGGCATGATCGGCGAAGCCCCCATCGTGCTGGAAGTCGCCACCAACTCGCCATTCAAGGATGTCAAGCAGGTCGTGGAACAGGCCAAAAAGACGCCGGCCACCCTCACCTACGGCTCGGCCGGCAATGGCTCGCCGCTGCATTTGAGTGCCGAGCTGTTCAAGCGCGCCGCCAATGTGGACATGACCCATGTACCCTACAAGGGCGGCAATGCCCACACCATGGACCTGATGGGCGGCCGCATCGACATGATCTTTGACACGCTGACGAGCGCCACGCCACTGATCACCTCTGGCAAAGTGCGGCCCCTAGCCGTTGCCAGCACCGAGCGCCTGCCCGAGCTGCCCAATGTGCCCACCTTTGCCGAGAGCGGCTACCCCAACTTTGTCGTGAACGCCTGGTACGCCCTCTACGCCCCCGCCAAAACCAGCCCCGAGGTGCTGGCCAAACTCCACCAGGCGCTGAACGAAGCCCTGGCCGATGCCGACGCCAAGGACCGCCTGACCAAGCTGGGCGTGCGCAGCAAGGCCAGCACCCAGGACGAGCTGGCCAAGTTCACCAAGGCCGAGCTGGACCGCTATGGCTCGGTGATCAGCGCGATTGGCTTGAAGATTGATTGATGGTTGAGTGGTTTTGTGTGGATCCCACCGGCATGGCGGGCTCTGCACGTCTATTCCGTTCGGGTTTTATGGCATTTAGACATGGTCATTGACTGGTTGATGGTTATATCGAACCCTTGCTGGAATCTCCGATATTTCCTCACTAACCTGGGCAATTGCGCGAAGCTGACTGGCCTACTACTGCTGCATCCTTCGTCTAGCTGGAAGCGCGACGAAAATCGAGTGAGAAGGACCTGTAACTCTGAACCCCTGCAAACCGAATCATTCTTTCCCTTGCTTTAGTTCTCTCAGTGCAACACGCATTGTGTCGGGTGCAGATGCATCTTCGACAATGTGGTCAGGGATTACTCCGACGCCCTGTATCTTGCGACCACTAGGCGGAAAGTAGTATGAACTGGTGAACTTGATACCGCCAATTTGCAAAGGCTGCACAGTTTCAATGCTGGCCCGCCCGAAAGTCGGACGTCCAATGATCACCGCCCTGTTGTGATCCTGCAGCGCGGCTGTCACTATCTCTGCACCGGATGACGTGGCGTTGTCGACCAACACTGCGACGGGCATGGTATGGACTTCTGTAGGCAAGCCAACCAACGGATCGGGGCTCCCTTTTCTTAGGTAGAACGCGGGAGCTGCCAGATAGGTGATGTTTGACTCAGTGCTAGCGCCTTCCGTCCGCACCACCATGGCATCTTTTGGCAAGAACATGGCAGCAAACCCCACCGAGGAGTCAAGGAGACCACCCGGACATCCGCGCAAATCGAGAACGATCGCCTGAAACGGCTCAGTTTGCCAAGCTGCCTTTAGAGCATCAGCTGCTTCCTGCAGGGAGGAAGCTGTGAAATGGGCAACGCGCAGGTGTACTACATTTGCCGCCAAGCGGGAAAGCTGGGCGCCTCGCACGGTAAAAGCTTTGCGCTCTACCTGGAAAGTGTGCACGGAAAGCGTGGATTCACGAAAAACGGTGAGCGCAACAGTGGTTCCAGGAGGTCCTGCTAGCTTCTCTGCCACCAGAGACGCATCGAGCCCCTTGATCCGAACACCATCAATTGCATACAGCTGGTCCGGGAACACAATTCCTGCCTGAGCCGCTGGACTACCCTCCAACGGTGCAAGAAGATATCGGCCATCTCGAAATTTGACTTCCGCACCAATTGACTCTAGGTTCGCTCGCCTAGGCTGACGATACGCTTCAAACTCGTCCGCGGTAAAGTATTCACCCGAATCCGGGTCAGCACCCCGAAGCATGCCCTTTGTGGCCGCGACAATCAGCGCGCGATCGTCTGGCTTCACCACCAGGGAGCGCTGGAGCACACCATATGCGGCAGAGAGAACCAGTAACTCTTCTTTCGGAAGAGGTCCAGCAGGCTGAGCGAAAGAACTTGCGGCTGCGAGTGTCCACAGCAGGGACCCTACTATCGAAGCTCGAAATGCAATCTTCAAAGTAACCACCTCTTTATCGTTGAATAGCTTCATTTAGTTAAAGGTGATGCTGCCAACCAGCAGCTCCCTCAATCCGGATTCTTCATAAAGTGAAACCGCATCAAGGTCCGCTCGCGCGCCCGGCCGTGGTCCACCACCGGCTGCGGGTAGTCGCGCCCCAGCTGCAGACAGCAGGCTTGTTGCTCCAGCGGCTTCATCGCAGCGGGAAAGTGGATATACCGGCCGGGCACCTTGGCGAGTTCTGGCAGATAGCGGCGGATGAACTTGCCATCTGGGTCAAAGCGCTCGGACTGGGTGATGGGGTTGAAGATGCGGAACCAGGGCTGGGCGTCGCAGCCGGTCGACGCCGCCCACTGCCAGCCGCCATTGTTCGATGACAGGTCATAGTCATTGAGGTGCTGGGCAAAAAAGCGCTCGCCCGCGCGCCAGTCAATGCCCAGGTCCTTGGTCAAAAAGCTGGCGACGACCATGCGCAGGCGGTTGTGCATATAGCCGGTCTGCAGCAGCTGGCGCATGGCGGCATCGACCAGCGGGTAGCCGGTGCGTGCCTCGCACCAGGCCTGCCACAGCTCGGGCGCATCGTCCCACTGCACCTTGTCGTAGATGGGGCGGAACGACTGGGTCACCACCTGCGGGTGGTGCCAGAGAATCATCGCGTAGAAGTCGCGCCAGGCCAGCTCCGACAGCCAGGTCTGCGCGCCCTCGCAGCCCGTGCGTGCCTGCGCAACGGCCAGGGCGGCCAGTTGGCGGATCGACACGGTGCCAAAACGCAGATGCACCGACAGGTAGGAGACGCCCTTGACCGCCGGAAAATCCCGTGCGTCCTGGTAAGCCGCCATGCGCGGCAAAAAATCCTGCAGCAGTTGCTGCGCGCCAGAGCTGCCGGTGGGAATCTTGAGCGACGCCAGATTGCTGGGCTGAAAGCCCAGATCGGCCAGCGACGGAATCGCTTCGCCCTTGGGCAATGCCGCCAGATGCCCGGCATAGCACGCCACCGGGTAGGCTTTGCACTGGAAGGCATCGAGCTTTTGCAGCCAGGCGCGCTTGTAGGGCGTGAACACGCTGTAGGGATGGCCTTGCTGGGTCAGCACCTCATCGCGGTCCAGCAGCACCTGGTCCTTGTAATCGCTAAAGGCAATGCCGGCCGCTTGCAAATCACCGGCCACGCGCGCATCGCGGGCAATGGCCTCGGGTTCGTAGTCGCGGTTGGTCAGCACCTCTTGCACGCCCAGCGCCTGCGCCAGCTGCACCACCTCCTGCGCAGCCGACCCATGGCGCACCAGCAGGCCCGCGCCGGTCGTTCCGCTGCCCGCTGCCAACTGGCGCAGGTCCTCGTCCAGCGCGAGCACACTGGCATGGATAAAGTCCACCCGCCGGTCCTCGCGCGTGGGCAACAGGTCCAGGATGTCGGTATCAAAAACGAAGACGCAATACACCTGCTCGAAGCGGCGCAAGGCATGGAAGAGAGCGGCATGGTCGTCGCAGCGCAAATCGCGACGCATCCATACCAGGGCGCGGCTGGCCATGGTGATCGGTTTCCTTGTCTGGCTATTTATTCGGAAGTAGGACAGCCGCAGCGTACAGCTAGCGCCGTCTACCACTCAGGAGTTTGCATGGTAGAAATCCAGGCACTCGTCGACGGTCCCCCGGTGCACTATTGTGCCTTGGTGCAGCACCAGCGCATGCGAGCAAAAGGACCTGAGCAGCTGTTCGTTGTGACTGGCCACCACCAGAATACTCACCCGAGACATCAGGTCATGCAGGCGCTTTTGCGCCCGCTCTTGAAACTTGGCGTCTCCAGCCCCGATAATTTCATCCATCAGCAAGATATCAGGCGTAATGGCGGTGGCCACAGCAAACGCCAACTTGAGCAGCATGCCGGTAGAGTAGGTGCGCACCGGCATATACAGCCGCTCGCTCAGCTCGGTAAAGGCGCCCATCTCTTCTACCCAGTCACCCGCTTGCCGTTTGGACAGCCCCATGACTATGCCGCGGGTGATGATGAAATCCAGGCCCGAGGCCTCGGGATCCATGCCCAGCATGATGTCGGTCAGGGCCGAGACGCTGCCGTGCTGGCGTACCTCACCCCGCACCGGCTCGTACACCCCGGAGAGCACCCGCAGCAAGGTGGATTTGCCCGCGCCGTTGTGGCCGATCAAACCGATGCGGTCGCCCGGCTGGAGCGACAGGTTAATGCCATGCAAGGCCTGCACCGAGCGCATCGGCGCAGGGCCCGCAGCGCGCCTGCCATGCAGGCCACTAAAGCGCACCAAGGTATTGATGAGGCCCAGGCTTTGGGCATCAAACACCGGGAACGCAATGTCGACATCACGGAGCTGGATAAAGGGTTGCATGCTGCCTTAGCTTGGGTTGTCTGGCAGGGCTTAGAGCCAGTAATTGATTCGCCGACGCGCAAACAGGTAGGTGAGACTGCACATCACCAGCAACAGCGCCAACACCAGCCCGGCCGCCAGCCAGGTACTGGGCGCTGGCGCAGCTCCCAGCAGCGGTTGGCGCATCAGATCCAGCCAGACGGCCAGCGGGTTGAGGGTCGTCAGCAGCTGTGCCCGGTCGCTGCTCAGTTGGCTGGCATGCCACATCACCGGGGTCACAAAAAACGCAATCTGCAGCACACTGGCCACGACCATGGGCACATCACGGTAGCGGGTGGCCAGCGCCGCCAGCACGGCCAGCACCAAGGTGGCACTGAGCACCGTAAGCGCCAGGCCCGCCAGCCAGACCAGCCACAGCGCTCCACCCAGGTAACCGCCATACCAGAGCACCACCACGATCAGCGGCAGCTGGTGCAGCAGCATCAGCAAGCTGCGCCACATCACCCGAAACACAAAGCTGAACTTGGGGTAAGCGGCTTGCTTGAGGAAGGCCGCTGCCTCGATGTAGGTGCGGCAACCCTCATTGAACATCGTCGTCAGAAAGCCGAAGAACACGTTGCCCAGACAGAAGTAAGGCACATAGGTTCTGGGATTTTGGTTGAAGAGCTGTGAACCGATCCAGCCAAAGGCTGCGGTGAATATCGCCATGTTGATGGCAATCCAGGCCGGCCCCAGAAAAGACCGGCGGTACTGCCGCAGCAAATCCTGCCAGCCCAGATGCATCCACAGCGGCCACTGCCGCAGCGACTGGGACAGGTCCTGCAGCAGCAACTGAGCCTGACGCTGCCAACGGCCATCGGGGGCCTGGCGCTCTGTGGGGGGCATGCTGTGGGGGGCCATCAGCGTTCCGAGCGCAGTATCAGGCGCTCATACAAGCGGCGCAGTGGCGCGGTGATGCGCCAGGAGGCCGATTGGTGCAGCGCCTCGATGCTGGCATTCAGATCAGCGACCTGCTGGCGTAAGCGCGCCACTTCCTGGCCGCCTCCACCGCCCTGCTCATATGCGGTTTTGAGGGCGTTGTTCAAATCCAGAATCTCCTGGCGCATCTGCACCACCGCAGAACCTGCGCGCCGCCCCTCTTGCGCTGCGCCGCCGCCTTGCTGCCAACGCGCCAGCTCGGCCTCCAGGCTACGTGCGTACTGCGTCGCCTCATCGATCATCGCCTGGCGCTTGTCATTGGTCGCCAACAGGTCCTGGGCATAGCGCTCCGCATTGCCAAATCGCTCGGTCTGCGCGGCAAGGTCCGCCTGCAGTTGCTGCACATAGGCATCGGGCACGCTGGGCTGCGAGCCGTACACCACCGGAAACTGCGCCCCGGTCAGCAGGTTGCGCGTGCGGGCATCCATGCAGCACATGGTGAAGGCGCGCCGGGGCGTGGGCGAGGTGTTGAGGCCCGAGCGGTGGATCAGCCAGTTGTGCATCAGCAGCGCATGCCCGGCTTTCACTTCCAACGGCACGGTCAGTTCGGGCGGGCAATGCGCACGCACCGCGTCTTCGGTCAAGGTGCTGCCCTGTGTGCTGAGCAGACCCAGCCGGTGCGAGCCCCGGATCGCATCCATGCAGCCATTGGCGGTATTGGCATCGTCCAGCGCCACCCAGATGGTGACCAAGGGATCGCGGTCCAGCTGCCAGACGGCGCCGCCATCCTGGTGCCAGGGCAGCAAGGTGCCGTGGCCGGCAGGCTTGTTCATCACCATCGCCCGAAAAATCGATACCGCCGCATGCGCGCCATACATGCCCGCGCAGATAGTCTTGAAGACCGGCTGGTCGATCAGCTGTGCATACAGCGGGTCATGCTCCAGGCCCTGGATTTTGCGGTAGCGCAGCGTGCCCTCCTCAAAGCGCTCGACGGCCCCGGGCAGCTCCTCGTAGGCGCCCCCGGTATCGAGCTGCATCTGCACCGCCGGGTTGTACACCTCCCCCAGCGCCAGCGCATCGGCACGCTGCCGCAATGCCTCCAGCGCCTCTGGGGCAAGCACCTGGCCCAGGTGCAGATAACCGTCTTGGGCGAATTGTTGCCAGTCGGCCTCGGTGACCATGGAAGACCTCCTTCGGAAAGCATTGGGAGACAGGAGCCGCGAGCTGGGCGTCTCCGAAGCGGGCTTGTCGACTGCAGCAGCCGGGGCCTGGCCAGCCTGGATGGCAGAAATCGGTACCTCGGGCATCTGCCCCGTTATCAGCAATGTCGCAAGCGCCTGTTGCCTGCGCGCTTCGTCGTCGACCAGCATCCGGCCCTGCGCGGCCAGGTAGGCCTGCCAAGCTTGGCGCCCCTGCCATAGCGCTGCGATGCGGCGGCTCAGCCGACCTTCGCGTACTTCCTGCACGCCACAGGCGGCATGGGCGCTTCCATGGTGCGCCAGCGCCCCTTGCATTTTGGTGCGGGTGTAGTGATCGCTCCAGATGCCCAGACAAGGCTTGGCTGCCGCCAGCCCAAACACCAGCGGGTGGTAGCGCGAGCTGACCACCAGATGAGCCTGGGCCGTGAGCCATGCCACCTGCTCGGGCAGCATCACCGGCAGCAAAACCACAGGGGTATGGCGCATGCGCGCCGCCACAGCTCGGCCCATGTCAGCATCTGACCAGGGCGCGCCATGTGCACCATCTGCCCTGGCATGCGGGATGAATACAGGCGCGCAGCCCGTCAGCTGCGCCACCTGCTCCAACTGCTGGGCCAGGCTGTCGAGCAAGGGATCGCTGCCATTCGGATCGCATAAAGGATGAAAGCTCAGCGCCATCCAGGGCTGGTCCATCGCAAACGGCATAGGCAAATAGGACTCGCGACTGGGCTGCTGCCCGAGGCCATGGGCATCGTCGAGCTGCAGAGACAGCCGGCTGGCATCCACACCCAGCGCCAGCGCCAACTGGTAGCTGCGCTGCTCTCGCATCCCGACCCATGTGGCCATCGCGAGCAGCTCGGCCAGCATGGCGCGGTGGCGGTCAGTCAACTCCGGGCCCAGGGTCTGGCCTAGGATCGCGACGGGTGCACCCAGGCGCTGTGCCTGGCGCGCCAAGGCCAGGCGTTCGTACAAAAATGCCGGCCAGATGCTGCGCAGATTGCCACCACCTGAGATGAGCAGGCCATCGTGCGCATCGCGCAAGGCCTCCATCGCCGCAGGCCTGCGCTGCGTCCAATGGGCATGTGACGGAGCGCAGAGCTGCGCCAACAGCGCTTCGCGCTCGGCCTCATTCGCGCAATCGGCAAAGCCCAGGCGCGGCACGGCCGCGATGCCGTAGGTGGCTGCCGTGAATGCCGGGTCCCGCGAGACGGCCACGCGCTGCGCTTGCGGGCACAGGCGCTGCAGCAGTTGCAGATTCGCAGCAAACATGGCCTCGTCACCGACATGGAACTGCGCCGCGCCGCCGATATCGCCAACGACCAGCCAGCGCCGCATGCCGGTAGCTGCTGTGGCGCTGGCCTGCTCCGTCATGCCGCCTCTCCCAGCCGCTCACCACCGGCCAACAACGCAGCGAGCCGGCGGCGCAGCCGCTGGGAGGTGGCATCTGCGCCAAATTCCGCCTCCAGCCGCGCACGCGCATGGCTGGCACGGCGCGCGGCCTCGGCCCGGTGCAGGTAGACCTGCCGCATCTGCCAGGCGGCATGCACCACATCCGGCTCGGCCCAGACCTGCCCCTGGTGGTACGGATAAGCACCTTCCGGTACGGGGACCAGCTTGCAGGCCACCGGCCATCCGGTGGAGGGAGAAACAAGTTCGGTGGTGGCCGAATAGTCAGTCGCGACCACGGGCAGCCCCAGCTGCATGGCCTCTGCCACCAACAGGCCCAGTCCCTCGCTGCGGTGCAGCGACACCACGGCGTCACAGCAGGCCATCAGCTGCAGGCTCTGAACCCGACCCAGCAGTTGGTCGACCAGCACCACGCAGGGATCGCGCTGCAGCGCTTCCAGCAAAGCCTGGCTGTGCGCGCCGGCCCGGTGGCCGTTGAGCGTCTTGATCACCAGGCAAACTTCTGCAGCGCCTTTAGATGGAAAGGCCTCGCGGAACGCGCGCAGCAAGGCCAGTGGATTTTTACGCTCGACAAAGGACAGAAAATCAAACGCAAAGAAAAACACAAAGGCCTGCTCAGGCACGGCCCACTGCGCGCGCGGTGCCGGCGGCGGCGGCACAAAGCTCAGTTGCGGCGGCATGTAAAGCACCGGCTTGTTCAAGCGGTTGACCAGCATTTTCTGCACATAGCGTGTCGGCGCCCACACCTCGTCCACCAGGTCGAAGGCCGGCATCCAGTCATCGGGAAAATGCTCCAGCTCCCAAAACGGCACCACCGACCGCCAGCTTTTGCGTGGCAAGCGCCCTCCCAGGTCGCGGATCACTGCGGGCAACTGGTCGGCATTGACGTTGAAGATCTGCACCTGGGCGGCCTGCTCCTCACTGATCCAAGGCGCCAGCTCCGCGTCGACTGCCTCGGGCAAGGAAGGCGGACGGATCGCCAGGCCCTGCGCGCGAAAACCCGCATGCACCGCGGCCCGCAGCGTCTGCCGCCCGGCCTCCCCAACGCCCGATGCCACCTGCAGGTAGCCCACCACGGTCAGCTGTGCCTCACCAGGCGCAGCCGGCGCTGGCAAGCGCGCTGGCGGCAGCGCATCAGACACGCGCGCCGCCCGCAGCTGCACCGGCTCCACCAGGCGTGCATCGCCCAGCTGGCTGCGGGCATGCAAACAGAACCAATCAATATAGGCAGCGACCCCTTGCGTCGAGCGCAGGTCAAAGGTCTGCTGCAACCAGGCCTCGCGCGCATGCAACTCGGCCATCAGCCGCGTGACATAGCCCCTGCCACTCAGGGGACTGCTGGGGCTGGGCAGTTGCAGGTAGGCCTCATAGGCCTCAAAAGGATCGCCGCCTGACCAGCAGCGATGCCCATCCCGGAACATGCGCCGCACAACCTCTGGAATCAGCGTGCCCGAGGCAAACCGCCCATAGACATAGCTGGCCGCCGGCACGCGGCCATGGCCATGAGCCAGCACCTGCCGGGCATAGCGCCGCATCAGGGCCGCCAAGGGCGGCGAGATGGCACCGAGGCCAAAGGCCGTGGTGTATTTGGAGAGCTGCCGCAGATCGGCCGGGTCAATGCCGCTGAAGTGGAAAAACCGCAGCGGCTCGCCATCCACCGTCCAGCCGTCGCCCTGCATCTGCAGGTCACGCTGGTGCAAGTTCCAGTACGCCAGGTTGTAGCCCGGCTCGCGCAGAATGCGCGCATCGGCGGCAAAGCCAGGTACCAGGTCCATGAACTTCTGGTCGACAAAGATGCCGCGCTCGGGCTCGTTCACACACTGGTACTGCAGCCGCCCACCCCACCAGGCGATGATACGCTCGGCCTCCGGGCATGCGCCCACCGCCAGAAAGCCCAGGTTAAAGACCCCCGCACGCATGATGCCCACATCGTCCGGAAAGGCGTCCCGCTCCGCGGGCTGGGTCAGGTGCGGGGTCAGCACCAGAGAAGCGCCATCGTCCAGCAAGGCAAAGACATGGTCCAGCGGCGCCAGCACCTCGATATCCGGATCGAGGTAGACCATCTGGGCATAGCCCTGCGCCATCAGGTGGCGGAACATGAACGGCTTGACCGCCGTGTTGAACTCCATGATCCCGTAGCGGAACGCGAACTCCTGAAAGTCGGGAATGCCCAGCGCGTCTGCAGTGACGACCCTGAAGTCGCCCGCATAGAAATCTGGTTCGTCGAGCAATGCATCGGCCAGGCAGAGATAGATATCCGCCTCGGGGTGCTGTTGGCCTGCACTTTGTAGCAACACCCTGGCCATGGGCAGGTAGTTGTTCGAGCAGATGGTAAAGATGGCAGGTGCGCTGGACGGAATCATGAAAGAGCCAGAGGATGCCTTGGCAAACACACCCAGCATCGCGCCCCTGCGACCGTGCCAGCATCAGCTGTTTACCAGATTCACTTTGTGAAACATCGTGAATTATCGTACAGGATGCTGGATCGGAGGGTGTTGGAAATGGGGAGATCGCGAAGTGTTGTGCTCAACATGAAGTGATCTGGACCCAGACGCACAAGCCAGCCCCCTTCCACTCCTTTGAACGCAAAACTATGCTTGTACAAGAGGGTAGTGGATGCAGAGTTGGCATGGCTGGCGTGCCCTTCCTACTTCCAAGTCCCAGGGCGACTGAAGGAGTCACCATGCAAGCCGCTCCCACAGCACCGCCCCAAAAATCAACACCCCCGTCAGTGCATACATCGCCCGGTAGCACTTTTGCAGACGCAGCAGGCTGGGGTAGCTCAGTTGCTGCTGGTAAGCCTGCCAGGTTGCCCAGACATGCAGGGGGTAGAGACAGACCGCCAGCAGCAGCGCTCTGGGCAGCAGCTGCAGCAGGCACAGAACCGCCAGCAATAGGTAGGCAGCGCTGAACAGTACAAAGGCGGCTACAAAGCAGCGCTTGGCGCCAAAGCGAACGGCATTGGTCTGGATGCCATTGAGCCGGTCGCCCTCCAGGCCCCGGGCCTCATGCACCAGGTGGCCGGCTGCAAACACCAGGCCAAAAAACACGCTGATGGCGAGACTCGTGCCATGGATGGGCACAAATGCCACCCAGCCCAGCAGAAAGTGCAGGCTGCCACCCAGCAAATGCATCAGCGAGTTCCACAGCGGCCGGCCCTTCAGCTGCCAAGGAGGCAGCGAGTACAGTGCGCTGACGGCGCAGAGCGCCAGCCCCAACAGCAGCGCCGGAGCACCCAGCGGAAGCAGCGCCAGCATGGCGCCTATAAACAGGCCCACACCCAGCCATCCAAATGGGCACCGCCCCACGCCCTGGTTCACAAAGGTATGGCCACGGCGTTGGGGATCGCGCAGGTCCGCGTCGATGCCGGCCCAGTCGTTGGCGACAAATACATGCGCCACAAACAGCAGGTTGGCGACCACCAGCCACAGGCCTTGCCAGCCTACGGCCCAGAAATGCCATTGCGCCAGGCTGCCCAGCGCCAGGATGGCGCCCATCAGCGGGGTGCCTTGCAACACCAGCACCTCCCCCAGCCTAATGCTGGCCAGCAGGCGCAGCCATCTTGGCCGCAAAGGCCGGCGGTTTTCAGCGACTGGGTGGTGCGCCTCAGCCATGGAGCCCGCCTTGGTCTTCGTTGCCAGAGCGTACTGCGCCGGTTTGCGCCTGCCCCAGGATCTCGTAGTAGAGCCGCAGCCATAGCGCATAGGCCATCTCTTGCGACCAGTAATAACGGCTGACCGTGGCAGTCAGGTCGTTGTGGTAGAAGAGCACCGGGTCTTGGCGCAGCGCCGCAAAGCCATCGGCGGCCAGGCTGGCCAGCAGCTGCGTATCGGCGGCGCGTTGCGCTGGCGAAGGCTGCGAGCGCTGCGCTGGGCTCTGACGATGGATGCGATCGATAAGCTCCAGCCAGCGCTGCTGGCCGGGGACTGAGGTTCTCAGGGATGCCTCAGGCAATGGCAGCGGGCAGCCGGAGCGCTGCAAGCCATCCCGCGACCAGCGCACCACCGCCGGTGCCCGCCGGTAGTACACCCACAGGCCGACATCTCCCGCCCGCTGCTGCAGTGCCTGGCACAGGGCCTGGGCGGCAGGCGACTGCACCTGGTACAGCCAGCGCAGCACATTGATCTGGATGCCGATATCGACCGGATTGGGGTCCTTGCCCGGGTCAATGCACTCGTAGTCTTCGCGCCGGGCCAACCAGGTTTGGTAGAGGCCATCGCTGCGGCGGAACTGGCGCAGCGTCGCCAGGGCCTTATCCTGCAGCGCGGAATCGTCCAATGGCGCCAGGCGCCAGACCAGGGCTGTGTCATCGGCATCCGGCGTGATCTTGCAGCCCAAGCTGCCATGGGTCGGCAGCGCGGGGTTGCCGTGGTAGCGCACCAGGCCGGTGCTTTCAATCTGCTGCTGCAAAAAATAGCGCGTGCGCTCCAGCATTGGCTGCATGGCAGCTGCCGCCGCCACGGGCGCCAGAATGTCGATGACCTGCGCATTGGCAAAGATATTCAGCTCTGGCGCGGGCTGGCTGAACACGGCAGCCTGCGTGTGCTCGGTCAGCCAATAGCCACCCTCTTGCTGCCGGTAGGCCAGCATCTGGGCCGCGTAGCGCGCCGCTTCAGACAATGGGCTACCCTTGGGAGGCGCCACAGGAGCCGGCCGGGTCACCTCAAATTCTGCACTGGCCGCCAGATAAGTCGGTGCGCCCGATACCGGCGTCACCAGCGCACGCAGCCGGTGCTTGCCCGCTGCCAAGGCACCCACCGGAAAACTCAGGCGCCAGCCTGCTGCATTCAAGGTGCCCAGCGACTGCACCACATCCGGGCGCGTGAAAAACGCCGAGCTGCTTGCCTGCACCTGGCCGCTGTCGAGCAATACCTCGACCTGCGCGGGGGTCTGCGCATCCACTAAAGCCCAGCCCGCCACATCGACGACATCGCCTGCGATCACCCGGGCCGTGTCAATCGAGCCATGCGTTCCCGGCAACATGACAACAGCCTGCGGTGTTGCGGACAGGCTGTGCACAGCGGTGGGCAACACCCGAGGTTGGGTATCTGCGCTGGCCCGCACCAGGGCGCTGAACGCGTGCTCGCCCACTGCCAAGCTGCCGCGCGGAAAGGTCAGCAACCAGCGACTCGCAGGCGCCCGGCCTGGCTCCGTATCTTGCCCCTTGGGCGGTACAAACTGGGACGTGGCAGCAGGCCAGGCCTGGCCATCGACGAGCAGGTGCAAGTCATACGGTGTGTGACCCCCAGCCAATGCCCAGCCTTCCACCACCACCTGGTCGTCATTGCTGAGGCGCACCTGCTCCACCCCACCTTGCAGCAGCCAGCCCAGATCATGCACCCACTTCGGGCGGCCGAGAAACGGCGAGTTCTGCAGCTGCCAGGCCGCACGCTTTTGCGCGGCAAAACTCTCGGCCACGGTGCTTGCACCCTGGCGTTCGATATAGGCCGCATGAGCCTGCCCGGTGTAGCCAAAGGCCCCGATGGCTTCGGCGACGACCGCTGCCGCCACCGCTAGCGTGAATGCCCTCCTGCCCCAGCCAGACAGACCCAGCAACGCGGGAGGCAGCAACCAGACCAGGATGGGCAGCATGTCGGTCAAAAAACGGCTGCCCCAGCTGATGCCCTGGATCCAGTGCGCAGCGGCATAGAACAGGATCTGCAGTACCACGGCCACCACCAGCACCATGGCCAGCAGCGGCCAGCGGCTCTCGCGCCAAATGGCCAACCCACGCAGCGGCAGCAGCAGCAAAAATGGCGAAAACACCAACAGGCCATAGACAGGACTGAACAGCAAGGCGAGCACTCCTTCGGGCAGGCCCAGCCAGGAGGCATCCGTGCTGTGGTTGACCACATAGACGTAGTAGCCGCCCATGTATGAGCCCACCCACCACAGGTTGTAGGCCAGGGTCAGCAGCGCCGGCGGCAAGGCGCCGGCCAGAAACAGCCGGTAGTGCCCCCGGGCCCATACCAGCGCATAGGCAGCAAAGCCCAGCGCAAGCCAAGTGTCGGGCTGGCGGTTGCAGGCGATCAGGCCGCATACCAATCCGTAGGCCCAGGCCCGCCTGGGGGTGCAACGCTCGCTGGTGGCAATCCACAGCGCACAAGTCACCAGCAGCTGGGCCACGCCATGCATCCACAGTGCCTGGCTGCTGATCACCCAGGTGCTGGTGCCAAAAGCATAGGCCAACGCCAGCCCCAGTGCCAAGCGGTCACTGCACTGGCGCAGCAGCAACAGGTACATCAGCATCACCGAGGCCGATGCGACGAGCGCCGCCACGAGCTTTTCCATGATGCGGGCCACCGAATCCACATGCGCAGGGGCCCAGTCCCGGTGCGACAAATACAGCGCAGCGGGCAGGTACAGGGGCGCTACCAGCAGGGGTGTGACGATGGGGTAGAGCGAGACCAGATGTCCTTGCGTGCCCCGCACCACCCAGCCAGCTTCGCCAATCTCGCCGGGCTTGCTGGGCAGCCTGCGCCCTTGTGCCACCAGGTCAGCAACGGGGTTCAGGTCCAGGCTGGCGTTTTTCCACAGCGACAGCGGCAGATAGCGGGCTGGATAGTTGTCACCAGCGCCGATTGAGCGCATATTGGCGTTGTAAACCCCAAAACAGAGCAGACCGAGCAATGCACAAACCCACATCTGCTGGCCTGAGACTGGCCGGGGCCGAAGACTGGGAACAGCTAGCGGTGCCAGGGCTGCCAGTGCCTTCGCAATCAAGGTGCGAATGGAGTCAATACGCATACATGGCCGCCGCTTTAAATGCTACTACACGTTACTTTTTGCAAGCATAATTCTAAGCATGAACGTCAGTGTGCACCCACTGTGATCGGCAAATCTTAGAAGAAGATAGCTTAATACCGCACACTGAACTTCAAACCATTGAGATTATTCAGTTTAATTATTCATTTACCAACTGGTTAGTTTTATTTTTTAACTCTGCGCTTTCTTGGCCCACCTCCTCCACTTGCGTCCGCCCATGACAACCACGCCATCCCCCAAGCGCATTCTGGTCACCGGAGGCGCGGGTTTTTTGGGCTCCCACCTGTGCGAACGCTTGCTGACTGAAGGCCACCAAGTGGTTTGTCTGGACAATTTCTCCAGCGGATCGCCGCACAATATCGCTGCCCTGCTTGGCCACCCCGCGTTCAGCCTGCTGCAGCAGGATGTGGTGGACCCCATTGGTCTGCTGCAGATCGACCAGATCTACAACCTGGCCTGTACAGCCTCGCCGCAGCTCTACCAGCGCAACCCGGTGCAGACCCTCAAGACCAATGTGCTGGGCGCCATGCAGGTGCTTGATCTGGCGTTGCGCTGCCGCGCCAGGGTGCTGCAGGCCTCCACCAGCGAGGTCTATGGCGATCCGCTGGTGCATCCGCAACCCGAGGGCTATCTCGGCAATGTGAACCCGATTGGCCCACGCGCCTGCTATGACGAAGGAAAGCGCTGCGCAGAGACCCTGTTTGCCGACTACCATCGTCAGCACGGCCTGTCCATCAAGATCGTGCGCATCTTCAACACCTACGGGCCGCGCATGCTCCCCGGTGATGGCCGGGTTATCAGCAGCTTCTTTGCGCACGCGCAGCAAGGCACGGGCATGGCCATTTATGGCGATGGCAGTCAAACACGCAGCTTCTGCTATGTGAGCGACATGGTTGACGGTTTGCTGCGCATGATGAACAGTGATGTCACCATCACCGGCCCGCTGAACCTCGGCAACCCCGAGGAGATCGATGTGCTCAGCCTGGCCCGAAAGATTGCCGCGCTGGCGGGAAGCGCTGCAGCGCCGGTTTTTAGCCCCCGTCAGCCGGACGACCCGCGCCAGCGCAAACCCGATATCTCCCTGGCCTGGCAGCAGCTGGGCTGGGCCCCCCAGGTCTCGCTTGACCACGGACTCAGCCAAACCTATGCCCAGTTGCAGCGCACAGCCGCCCCTGCCACCGATACCGGCCCAGACCCTGGTGCTGATGCCCTACTACGAGGACACCCTGGCCTGCCAATTTTTGCTGAGAGCGCTGCAAGCACAGCTCGGGCCTGACTGCTTTGTGCTCTTGGTCGATGACTGTTCGCTGCAACAGCCGCTGACCGCCAGCGTACTCTCTGGCGCAGGACTGCCCGGCCGCATTCTGCGCTTGCGCCACAACGCCGGCCACCAATATGCACTGGCGCTGGGCTTGCAGTATCTGGCCCCAGGCCTGCGGCCCCAGCAGCAGCTGGTGCTGATGGATTCGGACGGCGAGGACGCGCCAGAGGCTATTGCCGGTCTGCTAGCCCAACTCTCACAAGGGGCCGGCGCCATCGATGCTGTCGTCGCTGCACGGGGAAAACGCCGCGAGCGCTGGACCTTTGTCGTCTTCTACCGCGCCTACCAGCTGCTCTTTCGCCTCAGCACCGGGCGGGTGCTGGATTTTGGCAACTTCATGGTGCTGTCTGCGTCCGGCGCGCAGGCCCTCGCCACCCGCCCCAGCTTGCCCCTGCATATTGCCGCCAGCCTGCTCGCCAGCGATCTGCGCCTGGGCCGCCAAACCGTGGACCGGGCCAAGCGCTATGCCGGTGCGTCCAAGATGAACCTGTCTGCGCTAGTGGGCCATGGGCTGCGCGCCATCCGGGTGTTCAAGACCCGCCTGCTGCAGCGCCTGTGCCATGCAGCGCTGCTGCTGGCAGGCTTGGCAGCAGTATTGGCCTGGCTCAGCACCGGGCTGGCAGGCTCAGGCCTGGCGCTGTTTGGAGCCTGGGTCTGCACGGCGATGGTCCTGCTCTGCGCGTTGCTGTATGGGCTGCTGGCATCGAAGCTGGGAAACAGCTACCCCCAAGCCGACATGGCCATGGTCGCCGCCGCCATTGACGTGCCAGCACCTGATTGCAAGGCACCGGAGGCCTGAATGAAAAAGCTGTGGTTCGCGCTCCTGTCCTTGCTGGCCTACCCGCTGCTGGCAGCCCTCAGTTATCTGCTCTACATCCGGCTGCTGGCGGTCGATGTGGTGCTTTACGCCGCTCTGGCGGCTGCAGCAGTTGCGCTGGTGCTGCAGGCACTGCTGCTGTACTGCTTTCCGGCCTGGAGGGCCTTCAGCAGCCTGGAGAAATGCCAGCATCTGCTGGTTTGCGCGCTGATGGGCTACACGCTGGCCCTCAGCGTGCCCACGGTGATTGACCGCTCGTTGTCGTTCTACATTCTGGAGAAACTGCAGCAGCGAGGCGGCGGCATCGCGCGCAGCCAGATGGATCTGGTCTTCAAAGACGAATACATGCGTGAGCACCGCCTGATCGACATCCGGCTCACCGAGCAACTGGTATCGGGCACGATACGCATCGATCACCAAGGCTGCGTGCTGTTGACGCCCCGGGGCGAGCGCCTGGCGCATTTCAGCCGACTGTTCCGCCGCTATGCCCTGCCGCGCCAGCGCCTGATTGCGGGCAGCTACTCTGCCGATCTGGTCGACCCTTTTGCCCACAGCCAGGCAGCGCCCGACTACCGCTGCCATTGAGTGGATTAAGCGGCTTGGGTTGCCCTCGACCGGTCAGCGCATGACCAGCCCCCCATCCACCAGCAACACCTGCCCCGTCATAAACCGGCTCAAATCCGATGCCAGAAACAGCACCGGCCCGGCCACATCGTCGGGGCTGGCCAGGCGGCGCAGCGGGGTGGCGGCCATCAGCGATTCGCGGAAGGACTCGCGGGTTTGTGCGCTGCCCTGGGTGGGGTAGACGAGGCCCGGGGCAACGCAGTTGACGCGTATGCCAAAGGGCCCCAACTCACTGGCGAGGTTGCGGCTAAAGCCCACCAGCGAGGCCTTGGCCGTGCTGTAGTCGTGGTAGGCGACGACAGGGTGCTCCACCAGATTGCTGCTGATATTGACGATGCTGCCCCGGGCGCGCTGGCGCATCTGCGGCAGCACCGCGCGGCAGACATGGAAGGCGCCGCCCACGGCAGCATCGAACTGCGCCTGGTAGTCGCTCCAGGCCAGTGCATCCAGCGGCTGGCGGCGCTCCGGGTCAAAGGCATAGGGGCGCAAGGCGTTGTTCACGACGATGTCGATGGGCCCGGCCTCTTGCGCAATGGCCTGGGCCATCGCATCCACCGCAGCCGGCTTGCCCACATCGGCCTGCACGGCCCAGGCATCGCCGCCGGCGGCCTGGCAGGCGGCCACGGTCTGGGCGGCGGCTGCCTCATTGGCCAGGTAGTTCACTGCCACCGTGGCGCCTTCGCGCGCAAAGGCCTGGGCGATGGCCGCTCCAATGCCCCGGCTGGCGCCGGTTACCAGCACCACCTTGCCGCGCAGATTCAAAGCACTGCTCCCCAGCATCTCAGGCCCCTGGCAGCCAACGGCTGTCCACCACATCGGCCACCCGGATGGGCTGCTGCACCATGCCCAGCGCATGGTAGGCATCAGCCCCCTTTTGCAGCGCAGCCAGGTCAAAGCTGCCCAGCGGCGCGACCTTGCCCTGCACCCGCGGCGTGGGCTGGGCCGATGCATTGCGCAGGCCGATCACATCGAGGTTGATATCGCGCTGGGTGCCATCGATCGCGCGCTTGGTGGCCAGGGTCGCGGCCTCTTCGGGCTGGGCGATCATCCAGGCCGCGCTGTCGCGGTAGCCGCGCAAAAAGGCCTGCAGCAATGCCGGCTGCTGCTCCAGCATCTGCCGGCGCACCACAAACATGTCGCTGGACATATTGAGGTAGTCGCGCACGGGCATCACCTGCACCTCGCCCATGCCCTTGCGCAGGCCCACGGCCAGGCCGGTGTCGGTGGCGGCGGTCGCGTCGACCTGGCCTTGCATCAGCGGTGCAAAGTTCAAGAGGCCGGTCACCACAATACGCACGTCCGATTCCTTGAGCCCCGCCTGGTGCAGCATCACCAGCAGGTTCTGGCGCGTGCCGCTGGCGAGGCTATAGACGCCAATGGTCTTGCCCTTCAGATCCGCCGGTGTACGGATGCCGCTGGAGCGCAGCGACACGACATTGAACACGTTTTGCGGGTAGATGTCGTAGATGGCGACCAGCTTCTCGCCCTTGTCCAGCGCCATAAAGAACGAGCCCGGGTCGGTAAAGGCCACATCGCCCTGCCCGCTCAAAATGTTGCGGATCGCGTCGCCACCGCCCGCACCCGGCAGGTAGGTCAGGTCCACGCCCTGGGCTTTAAAAAAGCCCTTGTCCGGCTCGGCCAGGATATTGGTGATTTCGCTGATCGGCTTGCTCCAGCCGGCCAGGCGGACCTTGCCGCTGACCGGCGCGGCAGCGCCCGCTGTGGTGCCCGTGCCCGCCAGGCCCAGGCCCAAGAGGCCGGCAGAGGCGCCCAGCCAGCGGCGGCGCGAGAGGGAGGAGGTCAGAAAAGGTGCAGACATAAGCGGTCCATCCAGAAGCAATCGAGCAAAAATCCAAAAATCAACGGCGCGGGCCTGCCGGGGCGCCAGCGACGGCATGGCCACGCAGCAATCTGCGCTCCAGCAGCAGGCAGGCCTGGTACAGCAGCAAGCCCAGCGCCGCAATCAGCAAGAGCGTGGCAAACATCAAGGTCGTGTCCATCATTCCCTGGGCGGCAATCACCACGGCGCCCAGCCCTTGGCTGGCACCCATAAACTCTGCGACGACCGCACCCACCAGCGCCAGCACCACGGCCACGCGCAGGCCCGCCAGAATGGCGGGCAAGCCTGTGGGCAGCTTGAGCCGCACCAACGTCTGCAGCCGGCTCGCCCCCAGCATGCGAAACAGCTGCAGGCGCTGCGCATCGACCTGGCGCAAGCCCGTCAAGGTGTTTTCCATCAGCGGAAAAAAGCAGACCAGCGCCGTGATCAGCACCGTGGGCAGCATGCCAAAACCAAACCACAGCACAAACAGCGGCGCCAGCGCCAGCTTGGGCACCACCTGGCTGACGACGACATAGGGCTTGAGCACGCGCTCCAGCAACACCGACTCGGCCAAGGCCATGCCCGCCAGCAGCCCAAAGGATGCGCCCGCAGCCAGGCCTAGCAGCACTGCCTGCACGGTGGCTGCCACATGCGGCCAAAAGTAGCCTGACGCAAGCCCCGTCCACAAGGCCTGTAGCACCGCCGACGGCACCGGCAGCACCAAGGCGGAGATATCGCCCAGGCGGCCTGCGCCCTCCCACACGGCCAGCAGCAGCACCAACAGCGCGGCGGCCCAGAGCCGGGCTTTGAGGATCGGGTTCATGCGCTGGCCCCATCCATCGCGGCACGCACCTGGGCCGCATAGGCGTTAAAGGCTGCGCCATGGCGCATGGCCTGGGTGCGCGGCGTGGGCAGATCAATAGCGATATCGGCCACCAAGCGCCCGCCATGCATCAGCGCCACCCGGTCGCCCAGGTACACGGCCTCGTTGATGTCATGGGTGACAAAGAGCACGGTGGTGCCCCTCGCGCGGCAGCTGCGCAGCAGCTCATCCTGCAGCTCGGCACGGGTGATGGCATCGAGGGCGGCAAAGGGCTCGTCGAGCAGCAGCAAGGCGGGCTCACGAATCAAGGCCCGCGCCAGCGCCACCCGGCTTTGTTGTCCGCCAGACAACTGGCCCGGATGTTGGTGAATTAACGCAGCCAGCCCCAGCTGGGCCAGCAGCTGCTCGGCCGCCTGGCGGTCCCGCGCGGTGGGCTTGCGCTGCAGCGACAGCGGCAGCAGCACATTGTCCAGCACCGTCAGCCAGTCCAGCAAGGTGGGCGACTGGAACATCACCCCCAGCTGCGGGCCGGGTGCTACCAGGCTACCGCCAGCCCGCACAATGCGGCCCGCCTGGGGCTGCAGCAGGCCGGCGACCAGCTGCAGCAAGCTGGTCTTGCCGCAACCACTGCGGCCCAGCAGGCAGTGGAAGGCGCCTTGCGCCATCTGCCAGCGCACGCCATCCACGACCGGGGCCTGGCCCGGGTAGGCAAAGCTGAGGTCCTCAATATCAATCCATGCCATCGCGCCGCCCTTCAGTCTGCGTAACGCGCCAGCGGCTGCGCAGCGGCCTCGGCAGCGGCATCGATCTCGGTCATCCGCACCAGGTCGAGCAGGCTAAAGCGTCCGTCATGGTGCCAGCCGGCCTCGGGCACGCCCATGGCGCCCAAGGCGCTGATGCGGGTAACGCCGGCGGCGCCCAGCAGGCCCGCCAAACGGTACAAATCCTCGGGGCCCACGGCCAGGCCGGCGGTTTGCAGGTAGTCGCGCTGTGCTGCTACCAAGGGCACAACGTCGTCCAGGCTATCCACCCCCACCACAACAATGCTGCGGTAGAGCGCCGTGGGCGCCAGCGGCTCCAGGCTGTCGCTGTAGGCCACGCTCCAGGGCGCATCGGCCGGGCCAATCAGCTGCGGGGCGGCGCCATCATCGGCGGGCGCACGCCACTCCAGCGACTGCTGCCAGCGGGCCATGCCGGCGCCCTCTTCCAGATCCAGCGGCCGGCGCGCAAAACGCTGCTGCAGGTTGGCGAGCTCGGCTGCCAGGTAATCGGCAAAGGCGCGGGGTGTGACGGTAGCGCCCCGCTCTACATAGAACACATGGGGCGAGTAGCAGCCCTGCTGGTCGTAGCGCATGACATCCCAGGCTGCCAGCCGGGCATGGGCCGGCGCTTTGACGGCATCCAGTGCGGCAGCGCCCACCATGCCAAAGCCCAGCTTGTGGCCATGGGGCAAAAATCGCGTGGTCACCGGCAACTGCTGGCGCAGCGCGGCCAGGGTCTGGTTGCTGCCATAGGCCATCACCGTATCGGCCTCGGCATACAGCACTTGCGCGCCTTCGGCGCTGTCGCCCGTCTGCGCGCCGCCGGGCCACCAGACCACGGCCAGGCAGTCGGCCAATGGGGGATGTACTTCCGCCAGCAAGCGCGCAAACCAGCCGGCAAACAGTGGCTCGGCACTGGCCAGCTTGCCCAGGCTGGGCGCTTTGACAAGCAGGCCGCAGACGAGGCTCCACAGCGACAGCGCCGGCACATTGCCGGCCCAGCTGTGCAGCAGCAGGCCCGGGCCATAGGCGCGCACGGCCCCACCCTTGGCGGCGGGCACAAAGCCGTCAAGCACACCAGGGTTGGCAAAATCCTCGGCCACAAAGCGCCACAGCTGGGGCGCCCTGAAAGTCTTGAACAGGCCGTTGAGCCCCAGGCGCACCATCGCCGCGTCATAACCGCAGACCAGCGGCAGGCAGGCGTCGATCTGGCGGCGATAGGGGTCGGCGGGGTCCAGCAGGCGGGCGATGGCGCGGTCAATCGCCGCCACAATCTCGGCCAGTGGCATCGGCTGCAGCTGGCGCTGCGCGGCGGCGCGCACCCGCTCGGTGAGGGCCTGCATCTGCGCGCCGGTCAGCACCGGCACCTCGACCTCCAGCTGGGCGCCCGCGCGCTCATACACCAACACCTGCCAGCGCACCCGGTTGTCATCCATGCCCGGCAGGTAGCCGGCCCGCATGCGCCCGGCCATGCGCTCAGCGGCTTGCGGCTCCATCATGCGCGCGCCGCTTGTACAAACTCATCGACGGCCAAGGAGCAGCCTTTGGCAGCGGCCCCTTCGGCCCGGCCCAGCAGCAAAAAGCCGTCATCGGCCCAGAGGCCCACGTCTTCGGTCAGGATGGTGCTGACCGCGTTGTAGTTGGCCAGGTCGCAGTGCACCAGAATGCCGCGCTCACCCGGCGCCACGCTGCGGCCGCTGACGGGCTCGACCAGGCGCGAGCGAATCCAGTGCGGGCCGGATTTGACCGAGGGCAAGCTGGCATTGCCGTTGTCGTAGAACTGGGTGCTCAGCTCGGTCATGCCGTACATGTTGATGCACAGCTCGGGCGGCACGCCCAGCAGCTCGGTGAGGCCCGCATAAAAATCGGCCAAGGGCAGCTCACGCGACTGGCCCTTGTAGCCACCGGTATCCAGGATGCGGCTGCCCGCTGGCAGATGAAAGCGGCGACCCTGGGCACGCAGCGCATCCATCACATGCACGAGGCTGAAGCTGGCGCCCAGCAGCGCATAGGGCTGGCCGCTGCGCTCAGCTTCTTCCAGCACGGCGCAGAGCCCGGCCATATCCAGGCCCTCCGGCCCCAGAAAATAGCGGCTCTCCGGCGTACCAAAGCTCGACTTGGCCAGCGCCAGGTAATGCGCCAGCGACGAGTTGGGCATGGCCGCCTCATCAGGGAAGAGGATGCCCATCGGCATGCGCGCTGTGCCCTGCATGAAGCGGGTGGCGAAGTGCTGCTGCATCGACAGGTCATACACCTGCAAGGCCGGATGAAAATGCCGGCCCCGCGCAGCGCGGCCGGTGGTGCCGCTGGTCATGAAGACGCGCTCGGCCTGCGATGGCGGCTCGCTGCGCAGCTCCAGCGCCTTGAAGGCATCGATGGGCACGGCCGGGATATCGCTCCAGGTCTTGACCGTGCGCGGGCTGGCGCCACGGCGCTGGCAAAAGCTGCGGAACGGCGTATTGGATGCGTATTGGTAGGCAAAAAGACGCAGCGCGAGCTGGTCAAACTGGTCATCGGTGCAGCCATCCATTGCGATGAATGCAAGCAGGTCTGCGACCAGCGTATCGGCCTTGTCCATGGAATTCCTTCGAGAGCGGTGAGGTCATGCTCCGAAGGCTCCCCCCATGCGCGCAAGGCGCCCCTGGCAGGGAGTTGGCTCTTCTTCCGCCGGAATGACCCGGTTCAAGTTCTCGGGTGTAGATCTCAGCACTGGCGTGCACCCCGGAGCAGGCGCCATCTTACCCCAGGGCTGCTGGGTTACCGCCATCCACACTGTCAAGCCAAGGCCTGCACCACGGTCAATCCAGCCACCGGCGCCAAGCCCAAACCAGGGAAAACACCAGGGCCACCGCGATGGTGCAAGCCGCCGACGGCGCAGTCGCGCATGCACCAAGCCAAGGCATTTTTTGCGGATTCCTGCACCATATCCAGGCAACGCGATAGCCACGTAACCCATTGTGGTGCTTTGCAAATTTTCTGCGCCAGGTCAAAGCGCGCATGCTGGAAATCACCTAGTCCACAACCCTTTCCATCGGCGATTCAGTCTGTTAACTTATGTCCTGTCGACAGACGACTGTCGCTAGACGACATAAATTTAACGAGGACAACAATGCTTGCAATGGCTGATGCCGACGTCCAATCCGGCTACGACAAACCGCATACCGAGAGCGAACAGCGCGTTCGCGAAGACCTGGCCGCCGCCTACCGCCTGATGGCGCATTTCGGGATGGACGACAGCATCTACACGCACATCTCGGCGCGGGTGCCAGGCCGCACCGACCAGTTCCTCATCAACCCCTTTGGCACCCTGTTCAAGGACATCACGGCCAGCTCGCTGGTCAAGATCGATGCCGAAGGCCGCATCGTCGAAGACACGCCCTACGAGGTGAACCCCGCCGGCTTTGTGATCCACAGCGCCGTGCATGCGGCCCGCCATGACGCCGCCTGCGTCGTGCACTCCCACACCGAAGCGGGCGTGGCGGTCTCTTCACTGCAATGCGGCCTGCAGCCGAGCAACCAGTGGGCGCTGCAGTTCTACAACCGCGTGGCGTACCACACCTTTGAAGGCATCGCACTGGATCTGCATGAGCGCGAGCGCCTGGTCGCCGACCTTGGCAGCACGGCCAAGGCCATGGTGCTGCGCAACCACGGTCTGCTCACCTTGGGCCACAGCGTGGCCGAGGCCTTCATCCTGATGCTCAACCTGGACCGCGCCTGCCGCGTGCAGCTGGCCATCCAGTCCAGCGGCCAGGCCATCAACCCCGTGCCGCCCGAGGTCTGCGAGCTGACCGCCCGCCAGTACGAAAGCGGCGACACCGATGTGATGCCTGGCCAGCCCAAGCGCGCCGACCCGCATGAGCGCGAATGGCAGGGCCTGCTGGGCTTTTTGCAGCCGCCGGGCCGCAGCCACTACCGTGATTGACAGGCGCGGCTGAGCAGCGACTGAACCGCGACTGAAGCCAACCGAGCCTTGCATGCCGCCGCCTTTGCGGCCCCACCGCCGCAAGCCCAGCCGGGCCAGGCACCCCTCGATACCAAGACAGGAAGCAACCATGATCAATCGGCGTGAACTCATCTCCTACAGCCTGGCGGGAGCCGGCCTCAGCATCGCGGGCGTGCCCATGGCGGCCCTGGCGCAGCAAACCAAGGGAACGATCAATGTGATGGTGCAGCCCGAGCCCTCGGGCCTGATGCTGGGCATCGTTCAAAACGGCCCCACCCAGCTGGTCTCCGGCTATATCTACGAAGGCCTGCTGCGCTACGACGAGAAGCTGGAGCCGCACGGCCTGCTGGCGACTGCCTGGAGCCGCTCCGACGACGGCCTGACCTACACCTTCAAGCTCAAGTCCGGCGTCAAGTGGCATGACGGCAAGCCCTTCTCGGCCGATGATGTGGTGTTCTCGGTCGACAAGTTTCTGCGCAAGACCCATGCCCGCCTGCGGGCATCGCTGGAGCCGCTGGAGAGCGTGCGCGCCATCGATGCCAACACGGTGGAGTTCAAGCTCAAGTACCCGTTTGGCCCCTTCATCAGCCTGTTCGACACCGGCTCGATGCCGATGATCCCCAAGCACATCTACGAAAACACCGACTACGCCACCAACCCGGCCAATGCCAAGCCCATTGGCACGGGCCCCTTCAAGTACAAGGAATGGGTGCGGGGCTCCTACATCCAGCTGGTGGCCAATGAGCTCTACCACACCAAGGGCGAGCCCATGGTGGAGAACCTCTACTTCCATATCATCCCGGATGCGGCTTCGCGTGCTGCGGCGTTTGAATCGGGCAAGGTCGATGTGGTGCCAGGGGGCGCGGTCGAGTTCTTTGATGTGGCGCGCCTGGCCAAGCTGCCTGGAGCAGCGGTCACCACCAAGGGCTGGGAGTTCTACTCGCCCCATTCCTGGCTGGTGCTCAACAACCGCAAGGCCCCCTTTGACAACCCCAAGTTCCGCCAGGCCGTCATGTATGCGATGGACCGCGAGGCCATGGTCAAGGTCGCCTGGCAGGGTTTTGCCAAGACGGCTGCCGGCCCCTTCAACCAGCATGTGAAGTTCGCCTCGGGCGACGTCACCAAGTACCCGCGTGATCTGAACAAGGCCAAGGCCTTGCTCAAGGAAGCCGGCTACAAGGGCGAAACCGTCAAGCTGCTGCCGCTGCCTTATGGCGAATCCTGGCAGCGCCTGGCCGAGATGATCCGCCAGAACCTGATCCAGGCCGGCATCAAGGTAGAGACCACCGGCACCGATGTGGCCGGCTGGAACCAGCGCACCGCCGAATGGGATTTCGACATGGCCATCATCTATGTCTACCAGTACCCCGATCCAGCATTGGGCGTGGCCCGTACCTACACCAGCCACACGATTGCCAAGGGTTCGCCCTTCAACAACATCGAAGGCTATGTCAACCCCAAGGTGGATGCGCTGTTTGACGCCGGCGCCAAGGCGCTGACCGATGCCGACCGCGCCAAGGCCTATGCCGAGGTGCAGAAGATCCTGACCGAAGAAGTGCCCGTGGCCTGGTTGCATGAGATCAACTTCCCCACGCTCTATCGCACCAAGATCAAGAACCCGATCAGCTCTGGCGTGGGCTTGAACGACAGCCTCAGCCGTGCCTCGATAGGTTAAAGCGGTCGCTACCCGCTGCGGCCCAGCGCCGCAGCATGGTTTTCTTCTTTGCTGATTTCTGCATGCTGCCAGCCCCCGCTGGCGCGTGCGGGATGGCTACGCTTTTGTCTCGCTCCAAGGTCTCCCCGCTATGAACCGCCTCCGCTACATGTCCGTCCGGGTGCTCCAGGGTCTGCTGGTACTTATGTGCATAGCAACCGTCAACTTCATGCTGATCCGCGCAGCGCCCGGCGACCCGGTCGCGGTGATAGCGGGTGAAGCAGGGGCATCGGACCCGCAGTTCGTTGCCCAGCTGCGCGAGCAGTTCGGCCTGGACAAGCCCGTCACCACCCAGCTGGCCAACTACCTGGGCCACATCACGCAGCTGGACCTGGGCTTTTCCTACCGGCAACAGCGCCCGGTGCTCGAGCTGATTACCGAGCGCCTGCCCGCCACCTTGCTGCTCACCGGTAGCGCTTTTGTGATGTCGCTGATCTTTGGCGTGGCCTTGGGCGCCACGGCCAGCCGCCATGTCGGCAAGTGGGTGGACAGCGCCATCACCTTTGTGGCGCTGGTGTTCTATGCCACGCCGCTGTACTGGCTGGCGATGATGGCGGTGCTGGTGTTCTCGGTGCAGCTGAGCTGGCTGCCCGGTTTTGGCTACTTCACCGTCGGCAGCGATGCCACCGGCCTGGCCCGCGCCTGGGACATTGCCCAGCATCTGGTGCTGCCCTCGCTCACCCTGGCGCTCTTTTATATGGCGGTCTATGCCCGCATGACCCGGGCCTCGATGCTCGAAGTCGCGCAGATGGACTTTGTCAAAACCGCCCGCGCCAAGGGCGTGCGCATGGGCCGCATCCAGCGCCAGCACATTCTGCGCAATGCCTTGCTGCCCATCGTCACCCTGGCGGGCATCCAGGCCGGTGGCCTCATTGGCGGCGCGGTGCTGACCGAGACCGTGTTTGCCTGGCCCGGCATTGGCCGGCTGATGTTTGATGCCCTGCTGCAGCGCGACTACAACCTGCTGCTGGGCTGCTTCCTGGTCGCAGCCGCCGTGGCCGTGCTGTTCAACCTGATCACTGATTTTGTCTACACCCTGGTCGATCCCCGGATCGAGCTGGGCTGAAACGGAGCCTTGCGATGACTGCTATTTCTGAGCCGGCCCTGGCGGCCGCTACGCCCCCCGCCAAGAACAAGCACCGATCCACCTTCTGGAGCCGCTTTTGCCGCAACCGGGGCGCCCTCTTGGGCCTGGCCATCTTGCTGCTGGTGGCGCTCTTGGTCTGCTTTGGCCCGCTGCTGGCCGCGCACAACCCCTGGGACATGGTCGAGCAACCCTTTTTGCCGCCGATGGAGCGCGCAGGCTTTGCGATGGGCACCGACACCATGGGCCGCGACATTCTCTCGGGCCTGGTGCTGGGCGCCCGCATTTCGCTGCTGATCGCGGTGATCTCGACCTTGGTGTCGCTGCTGATTGGCGTGGGCATTGGTGCCATCTCGGGCTACTTTGGTGGCTGGGTCGATGCCAGCCTGATGCGCTTTACCGAAATGTTCCAGTCCGTGCCCAGCTTTGCGCTGGCTTTGGTGCTGGTGGCCATTTTTGAGCCTTCGGTCAACTCCATCATCGTGGCCATTGCGCTCGTGTCCTGGCCACCGGTGGCGCGCCTGGTGCGCGGCGAATTTTTGACGCTGCGCCAGCGCGACTTTGTCGCCGCCGCCCAGCTGGCTGGCCAAAGCACGCCCCGCATCATCCTGGCGCAGATCCTGCCCAATGCCGCCTCGTCCATCGTGGTGATGGCCTCGTTGATGGTGGCCACCGCCATCCTGCTGGAATCAAGCCTGAGCTTTATGGGCCTGGGTGACCCCAACCTGATGAGCTGGGGCTACATGATCGGCTCGGCCCGTACCGTGCTGCGCCAGGCCTGGTGGATGGCCGTGTTCCCCGGCGTCGCCATCTTGCTCACCGTGCTGGCCTTCAACCTGGTGGGTGAAGGGCTGAACGACGGACTCAATGCGCGCCAGGACGGGAAGACACGATGAACGCCTACTCACACGAAGCCCTGCATATGCTTGCACAAATGCCTGACCAGTCCGCCACCCCTGAGCCGGTGCTGACCGTGCGCGGCCTGGACATCCGCCTGCCGCTGGGCGCCGACCGCGCCTTGGCCGTCACCCAGGCCAACCTGCAGATCCTGCCCGGCCAAACCCTCTGTGTGGTCGGTGAATCGGGCTCGGGCAAGTCGATGATCGCCAACGCCATCATGGGCCTGCTGCCCCGCCCCAAGGTCGAGCCGGTGGCCGGCGAGATCCTGTTTGATGGCAAAGACCTGCTGAACCTGAGCGAAGACCAGCTGCGCGAGCTGCGTGGCAGCCGCATGGCGATGGTGTTCCAGGAGCCGATGACGGCGCTGAACCCGGTGATGCGCATTGGCGACCAGATGGCCGAGGCGCTGGATGCCCACCTGCAGCTGCCCGCTGCCGACAAGCGCCGCCGCATCATCGCCGCGCTCACTGATGTGGGCCTGCCCGAGCCCGAGCGCCTGATTGACGCCTACCCGTTCCGCCTGTCGGGCGGCCAGCGCCAGCGCGTGATGATCGCCATCGCGATGCTGCTCGAGCCCAGCCTGCTGATCGCCGACGAGCCCACCACCGCGCTGGATGTGACCACGCAGGCCCAGATCCTGCAGCTGATGCGGGCGCTGCAAAAAAAGCGTGGCATGGCCATGCTCTTTATCACCCATGACTTTGGCGTGGTGGCCGAGATTGCCGACCATGTGGTGGTGATGCAGACCGGTGTCGTGGTCGAAGCCGGCCCGGCCGGCCAGGTGCTGCGCAACCCCCAGCACCCCTACACGAAGAAGCTGCTGGCCGCCATTCCGCATGGCAATGTGCGCGAGACCCAGGCCAGCACGGCGCAGCCGGTGCTGCAGGTCAAGGACCTGTGCAAGGTCTACCGCACGGGCGGCGGCTTTTTGCGGCCCGCGCGCGAGGTGGTAGCTGCCGAGCGCATCAGCTTTGAGCTGGGCCGTGCCCAGACCCTGGGCGTGGTCGGAGAATCGGGCTCGGGCAAGTCGTCGCTCGGCCGCTGCATCGTGGGCCTGGCGCCGTTTGACAGCGGCGATATCCTCTTCAACGGCCAGCGCCTGAGCTCCGGCGCCGCGCTGCGCCGCCAGGCCAAGGGCAAGATCCAGATGGTCTTCCAGGACCCCTATGCATCGCTCAACCCGCGCCACAAGATAGGCGCGGCCATTGCCAGCGGCCCCATTGCCCAGGGTGTGCCCAAGGCCGAGGCCCTGCGCCGCACGATGGAGCTGCTGGAGCTGGTCGGCCTCGGCCCCGAGGCGGCCGAGCGCTACCCGCATGAATTTTCTGGCGGCCAGCGCCAGCGCATTGGCATTGCCCGCGCGCTGGCGATGGAGCCTTCGTTGCTGGTGGCCGATGAGCCCGTCTCTGCCCTCGATGTGTCCGTGCAGGCCCAGGTGCTCAAGCTGTTTGCCGAGGTGCGCGAGCGCTTTCAGCTCAGCATGGTCTTCATCACCCATGACCTGCGCGTGGCCGGCCAGATGTGCGACCACCTGGCCGTCATGCAGCGCGGCCGCATTGTGGAATACGGGCCCACCGCCCAGGTGCTGGGCAATCCCCAGCACCCCTATACCCAGACCTTGATCGACGCCATCCCCTCGCTGGAGCACCGCAGCGACGAGGCCACCGCCGCAGAACACCGGAGCCGCGCATGACCGCCATGCCCAGCACCCACGCCCCCACTGCCGCGCCCCGCAGCATTGCCTTTTTGAGCAAGAGCATTGCGATGGACTTTTTGCTGCCCGCCTACCAGGCGCAGTTCCCCGGCAGCCGGCTGCTGCTGGGCGCCGAGCTGCAGGCGCTGCTCGACGCCGGCCAGCACGGCGAAATCGAGGTAGCAGTATGCTGGCACCCGCCCGCCGCCCAACTCGCGCAGCTGACCCAGGCCGCAGGCCTGCAGCTGGTGCAATCCATTGCCGCCGGCATTGACCATATCGACACCCAGGCCCTGCCCGCCAGCACCCCCGTGTGCCGCATTGTGGACAGCACCATGGGCTATGGCATGACAGCGTTTGTTAGCTGGGCCGTTATCCACCGGCAACGCCATATGGACCGCTATGTGGCCCATGCGGCGCAGCACCAGTGGCGCGAGGAGCCTATCATTGCGCCCAACCGTCACCGGGTTGGGATCGCAGGCCTGGGCACCCTGGGCCAGGGCGCTGCCCGCGCGCTGCTCGCCATGGGCTACCAGGTGCGCGGCTGGAGCCGATCAGCCAAGCAGGACTTGCCCGCTGGCTTGGAAGGCTTGCAAACCTTCCACGGCCAGACACAGAAGGCGGAGTTTTTGAGCGGCTGCGACACCTTGGTGTGCCTGCTGCCGCTGACCGATGAGACCCAAGGCTTTCTCGATCTGGCCTTGATGCGCCAGCTGCCGCGCGGCGCGCACCTGATCAATGTGGGCCGGGGCGCACACCTGGTCCAGGACGATTTGCTGACCGCGCTGGCCGAGGGCCAGATTGGAGCAGCCACCTTGGACACCTTCAGCGCCGAGCCGCTGCCGGCCGACCACCCTTTCTGGCAGGACGAGCGCATTCTGGTGACCCCGCATATCGCCACCCGCACCGATCCGCGCGTGATCGCCCAGCAGACGGCCCACAACTTCAGCCGCATCCGTGCAGGCCAGGCCGCCGAGGTGGCCGTGGACCTGGGGCGTGGCTACTGACGCCCCTGCACCCAGCCACCGCGCAAGAACACACCCACCCGCAAGGAGATTTGGACATGAACGCAGCAGACAACACCCCCAAACGCAGCGCGCTGGACGCCCAGGACATTGGCGCCCACCTGCACCCCTACACCAACTTGGCAGCGCATGAGGATGTGGGCCCGCTGATGATCACGCGGGGCGATGGCATCCATGTGATTGACGAACAAGGCCGCAAGTACATCGAAGGCATGTCGGCGCTGTGGTGCAGCTCGCTGGGCTTTAGCCACCCGCGCCTGGTGCAGGCCGCCATCGATGCGCTCAAGACCTTGCCCTACTACCACACCTTCAACCACCGCTCCAACCCGGCCGTGGCGCAGTTGGCCGACAAGCTGATCCAGCTGGCCCCGGCACCGATGGCCAAGGTCTTCTTTGCCAACTCGGGCTCGGAAGCCAATGACACGGCCATCAAGATCATCTGGTACTACCACAACGCCATTGGCAAGCCCGCCAAGAAAAAGATCCTGGCGCGCCAGCGCGGCTACCACGGCGTGACGGTAGCAGCCGCCAGCCTGACCGGCCTGCCCGCCAACCACCAGGACTTTGACCTGCCCATTGCGCGCATCGGCCATGTGGAATGCCCGCACCACTACCGCTATGCCAACCCCGGCGAGAGCGAGGCCGACTTTGCGACCCGCCTGGCCGATGCGCTGGATCAGCGCATTCTGCAAGAAGGCCCCGATACCGTGGCCGCCTTTATAGCCGAGCCGGTGATGGGCGCCGGCGGCGTCATCGTGCCGCCCGAGACCTATTTTGAAAAAATCCAGGCCGTGCTGCGCAAGTACGAGGTGCTGATGGTGGCCGATGAGGTCATCTGCGGTTTTGGCCGCACCGGCCAGATGTTTGGCTCGCACAGCTTCGGCATCCAGCCCGACATCCTGACCTGCGCCAAGGCGCTTTCTTCGGGCTATGTGCCGATCTCGGCGGTGATGGTCGCCCCCAAGATCTACGAGGCCATGGCCGCCAACAGCGGCAAGATCGGCACCTTTGGCCATGGTTATACCTATTCCGGCCACCCGGTGGCGGCCGCTGTGGCGCTGGAGACGCTCAAGGTCTATGAGGACGAGCAGATTCTGGCCCATGTCAACCAGCTGAGCCCCATCTTCCAAGGCCGGCTGCGCGGCTATCTGGAGCGCGCCTATGTGGGCGAGGCCCGGGGCGTGGGCCTGATCGGCGCTATTGAACTGGTGGCAGACAAGGCCACGCGCCAACCCTTTGACCCGGCGCTGAAGCTGGGCTACCGCCTGGCCCAGTACGCGCAGGAAGAAGGCCTGATCGTGCGCGCCATGGGCGACGCCGTGGCGCTGTGCCCGCCGCTGATCATCACCGAGGCCGAGATGGCCGAGATGTTTGCCCGCCTGGACCGCGCGCTGGACAAGCTGCAGGCCACCCTGCCATGAGCGCCACCATGCAAGCCTTCTACAGCCCCGATCAAGCGCTGCACCACCCCAGCCAGTTCATGCGCCTGGGCAAGCTGGTGCCCGCGCCCGATCTGCCCAGCCGCGCCGAGACCCTGGCCGATGCGCTGCAACAGGCGGGCCTGGCCGTCAGCGCGCCGCCCGACCTGGGCCGCGCGCCGCTGGAGGCCGTACACGCCCCGCATTACCTGGACTACCTGCAAACCGCCTGGCCGCGCTGGCAAGCGATGCTGGCCAACGGCGCCAATGCCGGCCCCGAGGTGATGGCCAACCTCTCGCCCTACGCCGGCGTGCCCGCCGGCCAGCGCCGCCCGCCCTGCCCATCGCCCGCACTGATACCGCAGACCGGCTACTACCTGGGTGACCTGTCTTGCCCGCTGGGGCCGGACAGCTGGCAGTCCATCCTGCGCTCGGCCCACAGCGCCGTGGCTGCGGCCGATGCGGTGATTGCTGGCGAGCGCATGGCCTATGCGCTGTGCCGCCCCTCGGGCCACCACGCGCACTGGGACCGGGCCAGCGGCTTTTGCTATGTCAACAACAACGCCTGCGCCGCTGCGCGCCTGGCCGCACATTTTGGCCGGGTGGCTGTGCTCGATGTCGATGCCCACCATGGCGATGGCACGCAGAGCATCTTCTACGCCCGGGACGATGTGCTGACGGTCTCTACCCATGCGGAGACCAGCAGCTACTTTCCGTTCTACACCGGCTACGCCCATGAGCGTGGCGCCGGCGCCGGCGAAGGCTACAACCTGAACCTGCCGCTGGCCCATGGCAGCGGCAATGCGGAGTTTTTGGCCGCAGTGGACACCGGCTTAGAGGCTGTGCGTGCCTTTGGCCCGCAGGCCGTGGTGCTGGCACTGGGCTTTGACACCTTCAAGGACGACCCGATCAGCGTGCTCAAGGTCGACTTTGAGGCCTACCGCGCCGTCGGCCAAAAGCTGCGTGCGCTGGAGCTGCCCTTGGTGGTAGTGCAGGAAGGCGGCTACCTGGTCGAAGCCATTGGCCCGGGCCTGCAGGCCTTTTTGGAGGGCCTCCATGGCTGAGCAGGCCGTGCAGCCCAGCAACCCGGCAGCAGCACTGCGCGAGGCCGATGCCACGCGCCGGCTGCGCCAGGGGATGGGCCTGTTTCTGGCAGCGCTGCTGTGCTTTGCCTGCTACGACGCCTTTGCCAAGCACATGCTGGCCCGCTACCCGGCCACGGTGATGAATCTCTCGCGCTACACGGCCATCGGCGTGCTGGCCTTGTGGGTCATGCACCGGCATGGCGACTGGTCTGCGCTGCGCTGGGGGCGCCTGCGCAGCGGCAAGTTGCTGCTGCTGCGCAGCCTGATGCTGGCCATTGTGGCCACCTGTTTTATGACGGCGCTGGCCACCATGCCGCTGGCCGAGGCCACCGCCATCTATTTCACCGCACCGCTCATCATGGTGGCGCTCTCGCCCTGGCTGCTGGGCGAGCGGGTGGGCCGCGTGCAATGGGTGGCGGTGCTGCTGGGCTTTGCCGGCATGCTGCTCATCGTGCGCCCGGGCAATGCCTTGCCACTGGCCGGCACCGTGCTGATGGCCATCTCGGCCGTCTGCTATGCACTGTTCCAGGTGCTCACACGCAAGCTCTCGGGCCTGGTGCCCACGGCGGTGCAGTTTGCCTATATGGCGCTGTTTTGCCTGGTCATCACCAACCTGCCGGCCCTCTTCCGCCCGATCACCGAATGGCCCGATGCGCCGCAGCTGGCCTTGCTGCTGGCGGGCGGTTTTGTCAGCGGTGGCGCGCAGTTGCTGCTGCTGCAGGCCTTCCAGCGCGCCTCGGCCTCGACCCTGGCGCCAATGAATTATGTACAACTGTTGCTGGCGGTGTTGATCAGCACCTTCTGGTTCCAACGGCCGCCAGACATCCTGGCCCTTTATGGCATGCTGATGATCAGCGCTGCCGGTGTGTACCTTGCATGGCCCCGGCGGCACAAGTACACCGCTCACCAGGCATCCCGACATGACATCTGAGACCCTTACAAAGACCATCGCCCTGCAGGGCGAGGAGACAGACAACCCCGGCTTTTCGTCGATCCGGGTGCCCGACCTGGTGGAGCTGGTGGAGCGCCAGCTGCTGCAGGCCATTTTTGAAGGCCGGCTGCCACCGGGCTCGCGCATCGTCGAGGCCGAGCTGTCGCGCCAGATGGGCGTGAGCCGCGCCCCGCTGCGCGAAGCGGCGCGCCGGCTGGAGAGCCAGGGCGTCATCGTCTCGACGCCGCGCAAGGGTTTTACCGTGCGCACCTTCAGCCCCAAGGAGATCCAGGACCTGTTCCAGGTGCGCCTGGGCCTCGAAGTGATGGCCGCGCGCCTAGCCTGCGAGGTGGCGACCGACGCGCAGCTCGCAGCGCTCAAGGCCTATGCCGATGACATGCTCGAGCGCGCGCCGACCCTGAGCAATATCGAGCGCGTCACGATGGACCTGGGCATGCACACCGCCATCTCGCGCCTCTCGGGCAACGAATACCTGCAGCGCATCTTTGCCAATATGCAGGCCGAGATCCGCATCTGCCAGGGCTTTATCGAGCGCCAGTACCGCGACCCGGTGTTTATTGCGCAGTCGCACTTCCCGGTCGTCGATGCCATCTTGCGCCGCGATGCCGACGCTGCAGAAAAGGCGCTGCGCGTGCATCTGGTCGATGCCCAGGACAAGGCCCATGCCCAGGTGCTGCACGGCGACCAGGCCCCGCACGCTGGTGCTGGCGCCGCACCCACACCCGCACCCGCACCGATATCCGCCACCCCAGCCAAGGCCAAGCCCGGCGCCACCGCCGCCCCCGTTTCTTCCTCCCGACGAAAACCGCCAAGACCATGAAATTCATCTACAGCCACGAGCACCGCAGCCACGACCCGCAGCAATTCATGGTGCGTGGCCAACTCAAGCGCAGCAACGAGCAACCCGAACGCGCCGAGATCCTGCTGCGCTCCGCCCAAAAGGCCGGCCACCAGCCGATGCTGGTCGAAGACTTTGGCCCCGGCCCGCGCGCAGCCGTCCACACCCCCGAGTACCTGCACTTTCTGCAAACCGCCTGGCAACGCTGGCAGGCGCTGCCCGATGCCTCGCTCGAAGTGCTGCCCAATGTCTTCCCCTTCCCCGGCCAGCCCTTTACCTACCCCGACCATCTGGTCGGCCAGGCCGGCTACCACATGGGTGACTGCGCTTGCAGCATTGGCGAGCACACCTGGCACGCTGCGATCAACTCCGCCCACTGCGCGACCCATGCCGCCGAGCTGGTGCTGCAAGGCGAGCAAGCGGCCTACGCACTGTGCCGCCCACCCGGTCACCACGCCTATGTGGACCGCGCCAATGGCTTTTGCTACCTGAACAACGCCGCCATCGCCGCCCAGCACCTGCGCAGCAAACATGCCCGCGTGGCCGTGCTCGACATCGACGTGCACCACGGCAACGGCACCCAGGGCATCTTCTGGCGCCGCAACGATGTGCTGACCGTATCGATCCATGCCGATCCACATTTCTGCACCCCCTTCTTCACCGGCCATGCGCATGAGCGCGGCGAAGGTGAAGGCCTGGGCTACAACCTGAACCTGCCCCAGCCCAAGGGCACCACCACCGACCAGTACATGCGCGCCCTGGAAACCGCCCTCACCACCATCCGCCACTACGCCCCCGGCGCCCTGGTGCTGGCCCTGGGCCTGGACGCCCACGAACACGACCCGTACCAAGCCCTGGCCATCGACACCCCCGGCTTCGCCCGCATCACCGAAAAAATCGCGCAGCTGGGGCTGCCGACGGTGATCGTGCAGGAAGGCGGGTATCTGAGTGAGGATTTGGGCTTGAACCTGGAGAGTGCGTTGCGGGGGTTTGAGCTGGGGA
Organism: Comamonas sp. MYb69; assembly: GCF_037479315.1. Classification (NCBI taxonomy): domain Bacteria; kingdom Pseudomonadati; phylum Pseudomonadota; class Betaproteobacteria; order Burkholderiales; family Comamonadaceae; genus Comamonas; species Comamonas sp. MYb69. The sequence goes on along the minus strand of NZ_JBBGZG010000010.1, from coordinate 67,506 downwards.
CGCAGTAATTTCGGCATTCATGAAGAGATACGGCCTGATTGCGCTCTTTTGGCATCCAGCTGCCGCTGCCATACAGCTGCCGGCGTCGAAGCACAAGAGCGAAGTCAGGCCAGAATCAAGCGATCTCAACGATTAACGGGCGCCTTCGCCATGCAAGCAGACCTCCATGAACACGCGGCCCTGGCGGGAAGCGACGACTGGTTCAAGCACATCGTCAAGACGGTCCAGGCCAGTCACACCCAGTTTCCAGGTCACTGTCCGGACAGGTATGCAGGCCTCATCGCCGACTTGGAGGGAAAGGCAGACTGGTCAAATGCAGCCCGTAGCAATCCAGCCATGCGCCCAGCGAACCCATGCGTTCTGCTGGTCATGGAATCGCCGCACATTGACGAATACAGCGCCAAGTTCTTCTACACGCCATGCCCCGCTAACGGCCCCACTGGTAAGCGTATCCGCCAGCGCATCGCTGCTGCAGACCTACCGATCACCGCAGATACCGGCCTGGTGTTGATGAATGCCATCCCCTTTCAGTGCTCTTTGGGGATAAGCCCGATTGGGAAAGATCGCGATGCCGTATTCAGGCTAGCTTGGGAACGCGGAGGTCGAGGCTTCTTCCAAAGCCGGCTGATGCACTGGTACCGTGACGGAGACCTGGTGGTCAACGCATGCACGGTGGGCAAAGATGGCGGTCGGCCACTGCGCGACGAAGTAGAGGACGCTATCGCGGACGTAGTGCCCCATGCTCTTCGATTCAGGCGATACCACCCTTTCAGCTGGTTCAATTCAGCAAGGGCTTCCAGCACTTGGGAGCCCAAGGCAGGCACCCCGCAGCCCCCGAGAACCTAGGAACGAGCCGCCTCGCGTCGACAGCTACGCCAGCTGCCTGCTGCCTGCTGCCTGCTGCCTGCTGCCTGCTGCCTGCTGCCTGCTGACCAAGATTCACGCAGGTATCGACGCTGCTTCTACGGTAGATGAACCTTGAACACTGATGCCTTGGCTGCTTCGCGCTCGGCCATCTGGATCAGTGCAGCGACGGTGCAGGTTTAGCTTGCGCCTGCAACCCAACCCTGCTTCACCGATTTTCCCTCTCGACAAGCCACATCCCGATCGTGCGCCCTATTCGGCCATGGCGACAACTCACCGGCGTCCCTTGCTGATGCGAGCGACCTATTGCATATCTACAACCACGGATAGCCCATGATGCTTGCGCCATGTGTAAAATAGCTATTGATTTTATTATTTAGATTGAATAAATTAATTTATAGAATGATAGCGTGTTGATGCGAACACCACTCAATTACGCAATCGCGAGAAACACACTGGAAATACGGCGCGGGGACAACGGCACTGAGATCGATTTTCCGCAATATCCAGCCCAAAGTTAAATATATGCTGCATGGGCGAAATTCTAAGTAAGTTCAGATTTATTAGCAAGGGAATAAGCAATGGTACTTTTCATAAAGCCAGGTCCACTCAACGGAATGGAAAACAGAACCGAGTATGGTTGTGGGACCTCTGGAGTCCGAGCCCAATCACCGCTACAACCGCTGCCGGAACCAATTACTTTTAATAAGAACTTTTTCTCAGCAGACGAACATTACTTTCGCTCGTTAGACCAGTGGTCGGACCAAGGACGCTTCTTAGGTGGTGAAGCACAGCAATTCAAAAGAAGCTATCCGCCCTTCCCCTCTCCTGAATCCACGGAAACCATCGATGATCGCATCTGCGCGAACATGACAAATAAAGAGTTCGTTGAAGAGTTCAACGAAATCAAGGGAAAATTAATAAAGATACTTACTAAAGATGTCATTCCATCCGTCCGCCAATGGGGGCCCACCACCCGTGAGCGAGCCATACATTGGTTTGGCACTGACAGTGAGAAGCTTAAAAGAATTTTGCTAAATGGTTATCCGAAATGTGTCTCAGTGATAAAGCAGCTGTCGGGAGAGAATTTTGTCAAGCCAGCCACTGGCATGCTATACGGATGCGCACCTAGCCTAGACCATGATGGAGTGCATGCAGCTGTCTGCCCCATCGACGGCGGACATCATATTGCCATCTATCCCGGCTACTGCAATAGTAGAACTTATTCGAGCGACTACAGTTCAAAAATTGGAACTATTCTGCACGAGGTATGCCATTTCCAGAGCACTTTTACATCCTTGGATTATGTCTATGATGCGAAATTATCTGAAAGGCTCGCCAGGACGGATCCGTCTAAAGCAATTAACAATACCGACAATCTCGTTTTGTTCGCACTACATGGAGTCATCTATGGCAATTTATAAAAACTTAGCATTTGCTGCTTTAATTTTCTCCTTGCATACCTCAGCCTTTGCATGCAGGTATGTAAGCGCGGTGGATCTTTTTTACGAAAGTGGAAAAACCACTCTATCTGAAGCTGAAAACAAGAAGCTGCAGGATTGGTTTCAGTCCACATTGAAAATGTTTCCCGCAGTGGGCAGCCTAGGCATCGAAGCGAATGCCTATGCGCCAAACCTTGAAGAGGCCAAGGCATTGGCAAAAAAGCGGGGCGAGGCCATAAAGCATTTACTCTCCCAACAACTTCCTGCCGATACCCCCACTAGAGTGGTGTTCTATGGGCATACCAAGCCCAAGCTGGATGTGCTTCCCTCCACAGACGTTGTATTCATCGATATCACGCCCGACGTTGAGAAGCTGAAACTGCCGTCTTGTTTGCCTGTACCCATTGCACGCTGATCAAAGACCAGCAGAAGTCCAGCAGGCGGTATCCATGGCATGGTCGCCATTCTGCGTAGTTGCTATCACCAGCTATCCAAAGCGACGAGCCAAGCAGGTAGATGTTCAAGACCCGCTCGGCAAATCAACCCGCACAGCAGCAATCGCCTCACGCAATCTCGCCAGGGCATCATCCAGACCTTCATCGCTCAAAGCGCTATCCCCCATGAGAATACCTGGCGGCATCCGGCTGCCGCGGCAATGGTCGGCGACGATATCGATGCGCAGGCCGCGAGCAGTTGCCTGCTGCCAGAGCGCAGCGAGCGGAATGCATTCCGGCAACCACCACACAAAGTGAAAACCTCCGTGCTCACCGCTGGTGTGCAGCGGGAGGGGCGCGACCGCGTCGCGCAGTAACGCCAATACCCGGTCTCTGCGGCTGGCATAGACGATGCGCGACCGCCGTACATGCCTTGCAAACCCACCGTCCTCGATAAAGCTGGCCAACGCCCGTTGTTCAATCACGCCCACCGATGGCCCCATCGCCCGGCAAGCCAGCGCGAAGGCCGGCAGTAGCGCATGAGGGACGACCATATAGCCAATTCTCAGCTCCGAGAACATGGTCTTGTTGAAGCTGCCGCAGTGGATCACGCGGTCGTGCTGGTCCAGGTTCTTGAGGGCGGGAAGGGGTGCACTGCGGTAGTTGAATTCGCTGTCGTAGTCGTCCTCCAGCAGCCACACCTGCTGTTCCTTCGCCCAGTTGAGCAACTCCAGGCGACGCGCCACCGGCATGGTGACGCCGGTGGGCGATTGGTGTGCAGGCGTGATGTGTGCGGCCCGCGCATCTGCATGCCGGCGCGCTTCGGCCACGGAAAACCCAGACGCATCAATGGCCACCGGCACGATGCTTTGCGCATAGGGGGCAAAGATGTCCGAGGCGAGCACATAGCCGGGGTCCTCCAGCAGCACTGTGTCGCTGGGCGTCAAGAGCGCGCGCGCTGCCAGATGCAAAGCCTGCCGGATACCGGTCACGATCACGATCTGCGCCGGATCGCATGCAATGCCCCGCGCCGCGCCCAGGTAGCGGGCAACCTGGCTGCGCAGTGACAGCGAACCGAACAGCTCGCCACCCATAAGCTCATGCATGGGCAGGCTGCGCGCAGCGACCTGCAGGTGCCTGCGCCAGGTGGCAAGCGGAAAAAGCGTTGGGTCAGCAATGCGCGCAACAAAGGCAGCATCCAGGCGACTCGGCCGCAGCGTTGCCGATGCCGAGACATCGACTGATCCCGCATGCGGGCCAGGAGACTTACGCACGGATGCCTGCGAAGCCGCTCGCAAAAACTGATCGGGCAGCGCCGCGCTGACATAGGTGCCCGAGCCGACCACGCCACTGACATAGCCTTCTGCGCGCAGTTGGTCAAAAGCGACCTCCACCGTTGACCTCGACACCTCCAGCTGCTTGGACAAGGCCCGGGAAGACGGCACCCGCATGCCCGCCTGCAAGGAGCCACGCAGGATGGCCTCACGCAGCAAACGGTAGACCCAGGTCTGGCGTGTCTCTGTCTCCAGCAGCGGAAGTACCGGGAGATCAAACGTGGCGGTGGCAGTCGGCTTGGCTGAAAGTGGCTTGGTCAAATTCTTGGAAATGGCTATTTTCACAAGGCCATAGTGTACGTATCTTCCAGGCGATGAAGAATCCAATACCTAGCACCCCACTCTCCACGGACATCTGCACGCTGCTCCCCCAGGGAGCGCATCTTGCAACCGGCGCTGAATCCAGCGTTGTAGATGCAGCGCTCGCCGCAGCTGTGTCCGTGCCATTCTCTTGCCAGCGCGGCGCCTGCGGGTCCTGCGCTGCCATCGTGGTCTCGGGTGACTATGCACCGACGGCCCATGCAGCGGCGAACGCCTGTGACCCCGGTCCGGGGCGGGTGCTGATGTGCCAGGTACGTGCGCTTGGTGCGCTGGTACTGGAGGTTCCAGACTGGACGCCGCAGACCTTGCCGCAGCAATACCGCATGCAGGTGCTGCTGCGGGAGTCGCTGTCCAGCGATGTGGTGCGCGTCGTGCTCGATCCCGGCGGCGCATTGGCTACGCAGCCGGGCCAGCACCTGCGTGTGGGTCTGGAGGGCGATGACCATCGCTGCTTCTCGATCGCCAACCGCCGCAGCCACGAACGCGACCCCATCGAGCTGCAAATTCGACAAGTGGCCAACGGCCGCTTTTCCGATGGGGCGCTGCGCAGGCTGAAGGCCGGTGACAGCCTGCAGGTGATGGCGCCCTTTGGCGCAGCCGACACCATCGAGGCAGGGGCAGCACTGGTGCTGCTTGCGACAGGAACCGGCTATGCGGGCGTACGTGCGCTGATCGAGACGGCGCTGGCAGATCCCGCCGTTCCTTCCGTGATCCTGTACTGGGGCGGCCGCCATGCCGCAGACCACTATGCCAGCCAGGAGCTGGATGCCTGGGCGGCAGCCGACGCCCGTCTGCGATGGACTGCCGTCGCTCCCGAGGCGACGAAAGGACATGCCGGCAGCGATGCCGCGCTACAGCGCCATGTCCAAGACTATGCCTTGAACGGAGGGCACGACTGGCGCCGGACCCGCGTGCATGCCTGCGGCAACCCGCATATGCTGCGCGACGCCCGCCAGGCACTGCTCGATGCCGGCCTGCCCGCCACCCATTGGAAGGCCGACGCTTTTGTACCCAGCGGCCGCGACGATGCGCCGAACGACTGGGAACGCACCAGCCCCCGCTTCGAGCGCTCCGGCATTCTGGCGGCGCGTGAGCGCTCGATTGCAGCGGTTCAGTACATCAGCGAACGGCTGACCCCGGGCATGAGTTCGGCAGAGGCGCGGGCGCAGGCCGACACCTGGTTGCGCGAGTTGGGCGCCGAACGGAACTGGCACCCGACCATCATCCGCTTTGGGGACGATACGACCTGCACCTCGCGGGACCTGGGCGATCCCGAACGGCGGCTGAAAGAAAACGACATCGTCTTCATCGATATCGGCCCGGTATGGGACGGCTACGAGGGCGACTATGGCGACACCTTCGTTTTCGGCGACGACCTCGTCCACCAGCGCTGCGCACGCGCTGCCCGGGCGGTCTTCGATGAAACGCGGGAAGCCTGGTTGGGCGGCGCCGATGGCATCGCCCTCTACGCATTTGCTGAAACTGCCGCCCTGCGCCATGGCTGCACCTTGGTGCACGAAATGGCCGGCCACCGCATCGCTGACTTTCCGCATGCGCTCTATGGCCGCCACAAACTGGCGCAAGCCGGATTCGCGCCTGGCGACGGTCTGTGGGTCCTCGAGATCCAGCTGCGTGACCGTGAGCGTCCGGTTGGGGCTTTCTTTGAGGATGTTTTGCTACGGGGGTAGTAGCAGGCGACATCCGCTGCCCCCTTCGCCTACATCACCGAGAAAATGCCGCAACCGGGGCTGCCTTCATTGATCCTGCAGAAAGGCGAATATTTGAGTGCAGGTGTGGGATTGAACTTGGATATCGCGTTACGGGGGGTTGACGTGGCGGCAGTAGGTTTTTTGGATGTCATGCGGGTTGGCCACTATCGCTTGCGGTTCTGTGCGACCGCAGCAGATCTTGCCATTCCGCTTGCTACTAACCAACGCCAACATCGCTAACAGCTGCTGGTATTCATAAAGGCCATATCGAGCAAAGCCATACCTGATATGTCTATCAAAACCCCAAACCCCTTAGATATTTCAGCAGGAATCCATCCCAACGATTTAGAAATTACGTCGAATTGTAAAGATCCTAAAAATACTGAATCCACCTGTCGATCCGCTGCGTACACCGCAAGTAGCAAGAGCCCACGTCATCAGTCTCCACTGACAAGGCTTTTGTGCTGAGCTGCTTCTTGCTGCACCGTGTGCCCTCCTGGTGAAGGCGCATTCCTGTGTAGGTAGGCGCGTTAAGCGCAACTCGAAAGGAAATCACATGTCTGACGAATCAGTGTTGATAGGTGTATTGCAACAGCGGGCCAAGAAATTGGAAGACCGGCGTCAATTCTTCAGAAAAACAGGAGGCATGGCAGCAGGTATGGCGGGCGGGGCCATTTTGACGGCTTGCGGGGGTGGCGGCAGTGATGCCAATGCCCAGAACAACGGCCCGACGGATGTCGAGATCCTGAACTTTGCGCTGAACCTGGAATATCTGGAATCGCAGTTCTACCACTACGCCGTGTTTGGCACGGGGCTGCCTGCCAATATGCAGTCGGGCACGGGCACGCAGGGCGGCATCACCGGCGGGCGGGCGGTGGCTTTCAAGGATCCGCTGGTAGCGCAGTACGCCAAGGAGATTGCCCAGGACGAGGTGGCCCACGTGGCCTTTTTGCGCAAGGCGCTGGGCTCGGCAGCCGTGGCGCAGCCGCAGATCGACATCGGCGGCACCGACCCCAACGGCGCCTTCTCGGTCGCAGCGCGCGCAGCCGGTCTGGTGGGTGCGGGCGTGGCTTTCGATCCCTATGCCAGTGATGAGAACTTTCTGCTGGGCGCCTTTATCTTCGAGGACGTGGGTGTGACAGCCTACAAGGGTGCCTCACCGCTGATCACCAACAAGACCTACCTGGAAGCTGCTGCAGGCATTCTGTCCGCCGAGGCTTACCATGCAGGTCTGGTGCGCACGGTGCTCTACGCCAAGGGTCTCGCCACCCCCGCGCTGCGCTCGGCAGCCGGTGCCATCTCGGATGCGCGCGATAGCCTCGATGGCTCCTCCGATGTGGACCAGGGCATTGTGGGGGATGACAGCACCTCCAACATCGTGCCCCTGGATGCCGACGGCATTGCCTACAGCCGCTCGCCAGGTGATGTGCTGAACATCGTCTACCTGACCAAGGACTCTGCCACCAAGGGCGGGTTCTTCCCAGCCGGTGTGAATGGTGCGTTGGTGATGAGCTCGGCCTTCGCCTAAGTCGTAGCAACATCCTGCCCCGCTCTGGGGCAGGATTTCTACAAGACGGGCCCGAGACAGCTGTTTTTCTGCGAAGGAGTTGCGATGACGTCCTTTTTGCCCCCATCCCCGCAAGCATGCGACCGCAGCAAGACGCGGCGGCTGAAGCCCGCCGCTTTGGCGCGTCGTTGTGTAGGGAGCTTTATTGTCTTGGCAGGTCTGGCCATCGTCACCACGGATTTACTGGCACTTTTAAACGGCGGCGACATCACTGCGGGGCCAGCGGCAACACCCCCCTCCGCTGCGCTGCACCAGGCAACAACCGCAAGATAAAGCGCGTTTATGCCGCCGCCCGCCTTCAGCACACAAAGCCCCCTGATCAACCCAGCGTGCGGCTCACCGTCCAAATGTCCGGACGCCATGGAACCAGACAACGAGAGACTTGCCGTCCCCAGCCTGCCACAGGTTCACCGCAGCATTGCGGTACCGCAAGGCAGCAGCCGATCGGCCAATGCAAGGCGCATGCTGGCATTTGCCGGGCCCGGTTATTTGGTGGCAGTAGGCTATATGGATCCCGGCAACTGGGCCACCTCGATAGCCGGTGGCTCGCAGTTTGGCTATTCCTTGCTGGCGGTGATCTTCGTATCCAACCTGATGGCGATGCTGTTCCAAGCGGCTGCTGTGCGCCTGGGCCTGGCCAGCGGCCGCGATCTGGCCCAGGCCTGCCGCGAACAGTTTCCGCCGCGCATCAACCTGATGCTCTGGTTCTTTTGCGAGATTGCCATCGTGGCCTGCAACCTGGCCGAGGTGCTGGGCATGGCCATCGGCCTGAACCTGCTGTTTGGCCTGCCACTGATCGTTGGCGTCTGCATCACCGTGGTCGATGTGATGCTGATTCTTGCGCTGCAAAGCCGGGGGTTTCGCGCGCTGGAATCGGTCGTCATCGGGTTGGTGGCCTTGATCGGCATTTGCTTCGGCGCCCAACTGATGTGGCTGCATCCCCCGCTGGCCACCGTGCTAGCCGGGTTCATTCCGCGCTCCGAGATTGTGACCAACCCGGAGATGCTCTACCTGGCCGTCGGCATCGTCGGCGCGACCGTGATGCCGCACAACCTGTACCTGCATTCGGCCATCGTGCAGACGCGTGAACACTGCAAGACTCCGGAGGGCACGCGCCAGGCGATCCGATTCGCCACGATCGACTCGACCGTCGCATTGGGCTTGGCGCTCTTTGTCAACGCCGCCATCCTGGTCGTGGCAGCTGGTGCTTTTAATCGCCCGGGCACACCTCCCGTGACCGAGCTGTCAGACGCTTACCATTTGCTGTCACCTGTCTTGGGCGTTGGCATTGCCAGCGCCGTGTTTGGCACCGCCCTGCTCGCCTCGGGACTCAGTTCTTCGGTGACGGGCACCCTGGCGGGCCAGATCGTGATGGAAGGCTTTTTACAGATTCGCCTGTCGCCCACGATGCGGGCGCTGCTGACCCGGCTCATCGCCATCGTGCCCGCCGTCATCGCCACCGCCTGGTATGGCAGCGAAGGCGCCACGGCGTTGCTGGTGTTCAGCCAGGTGGTCCTCAGCATGCAGCTGCCCTTTGCCATCGTGCCGCTGCTGATGTTCACCACCCGCCGCAATGCATTGGGCGCGCTGACTTTTGGCAGACCGATGGCCATCCTGTTGTGGAGCTGCGCCATCGTGGTGGTGTCGCTCAACCTGTGGATGCTGCAACGGCTTTTATGGGCATAAGGGCGGAATGAAAGGCAAGGGCCGACTGCAATACTTTCTGCCTCGGTATCAACATGTTGACAATACGTGTTCATCCCCTTAGGCGAGGGTTTTGCAGAGGATCTCTAGCGCCGTAGCAGGCGGGCAGAGCGCCCTCGGGAACCGTAAAACAAGCCGCCCAGCATCAGCAGCGATGCCAGCAAGGTGCTGGCGAAGCTCCAAGCAGGCACTGCCGCTGCTGCTGCCGTCGTCGAACCCGGAACGCTGATGGGTGGGCTGCTAGGCCCGGTGCCCACGTTGGTCTGTGCTGCAACCGTGCAGGTGTAGCTTGTGCCTGCCACCAAACCAGATACAGCGATGGGCGACTGCGTTCCGGTGGCGGTGACGGTGTCACCCCCGCCTACGGGCACGCAACTGGCTTGGTAGCCCGTCACGGTCTCCGTTGGCGTGGATGCCACGGGTGGGAAAGTCAAGGTGACGGTATTGCCTTGCCGGACCGCGCCAACGCTGGTCGGCGGCGTGACATCGGACGAGATGACGCTGATTGCATCGACCCCAAAGAACAGGCTCTGGCGATTGTCCACCTCGGCAAGCCGCAGACGAATGGTGCGTCCTGCATAGGGCGTCACATCCAGCTGAACGCTTTGATACCCGCTAGCGGCAGCGCCACCCGGCCATTGGAAGACATTGGCAAGAACACCAGCGCCCACATCGTTCCAAGCGGCAGCCGGATCCATGATGTCGATACGTGCTTGCTGGTTGGGTACCGTCAGAAAATCCAAGGTGGCGGGTGCTGCAGAAGGAGGCGCTGCGCTTTGCAGGTAGACCTGTGCGCTCAACGTCGCACTTTTACCTGCGGGAATGGCGATGTCCTGGTACAGCGCGTGCGAGCCAGGGCCAGGCTGATCGGACATTGCCGCAAACGTGCCTTGAGGCGGCGCGGCGACAGTGACGGGCGTCAGTGCACTTTGGGTGCCCTGCTGCGCATAAAAGCCCCCCTGCGATCCCGGTTGGGACATGGCTTGCCAGCCCGTAAATACGAGTGAACCCGCGCCTGCATTTTGCTCAAAGCCACCGTTGACCACGAGTTCCGCAGCGCGGGCCAGCGGGGTCAGGGTGCAGGCCAGCATCAGCAGCGCAATGCTGCTGCCAAGCCGGTAGTGTGGATGGCGTGTCATCGCTGATCCTATGCTGCTCAGCGCTCGTAAAGGGTCGCAGTGGGCGTGCTGGGGCTGGCATTGCCTTCCAGGCGGTTGTTGTTATAGGTGGTCACGTTGCCTGCGCTGATGTTGAACGCGGTGGCATTGCCAAACAGCGATGAGTCAGAGAGGTAGAGCTTGCTATTGGCATCGCCCATCGAAATGGCCGCTGTGCGGTTGTTCACGATGTCGGCGCGTTGGACCAGCAACTGGGAGTTAGCGCCGCTCGCTACTTCGATGGCACTCTGGAAGCCTTGAATCTTGGCATGGTCGACCAGAACCTTGGATGCGTGGAGCACTCGAATCCCTGACAAGCCCGTTTCGAGTCCATCAATATTTAAGTGACGCAGAACCACCGTAGCATCAGGATAGGTACCCGAATCGATATCGATGATCATCGCATGGGTGCCGCTGACAAGGACACCAGCTGTGCCTGCTGCCGCCCCATCAATCAAGATAGGTTTGGTGATAGTGACCGCTCCAAAGCCAGCGGGATCCAGGACGTTGATCTCACCCCGTGGGGCAGTTTTAGAAATGGCTCCAGCAAACGTCTTGCAGGGTGCCGTTCTGCTGCAGGGGTTTGCGTCGTCACCCACGCCAGACACCCAGGTCCGCGTTGCCTGTGCAAAAGCCGAAGGCGCCGCTATAGCGCCTGCGAGTGCCACCAGCGATGCGGCCAATAGCGGAGTCCCGCGAAGATGGATCCGGCTCAGATGGATACGCATGGTTGCCTCGTTTGCAAGTGTTGATAGGTTAACGGAATGTAAAACAGAGTCCATCTGTGCAGGCAAGTATTTACCCTTACCCCAAACCGTCAAAGTGGCTGTTCACACCGCAGCCTCACCGATCTCGCTTCTGAAACACTTAGCTCTTCTTCAACGCTCATGCGTGGAGACAATCCGCCGGTATGCATGCCCAGGAGACGAAGCTCTGCGATGGTCGCTCAGTGTGAACACACATTGCAGGTAGGTGCTGGCATCCGCCCATTTGGCACCGTCCGCATGTAGCTCAAACAGATTTCGCGTTACCTCAACAGCTTCGGGCCATCGCTGCTGAGCGTCAGCCGCCATAGCCTCTCGACTGTCGTCATGGTCGTGCAGGGCTCCGTCTTGAGAACCATAGGCATGAAACTCCACGATCCGAGCAGGTGTCGTGAAAGCGGTGCCCTCGCATTGCTCAGCAGTCTGGTGAGGCTCTCGCTCAGCATGGGCTGCGGCAAAGGAGTCTTGAACGGTATGCAAGACCGAGCCAAACGCAATTTCACGGATTTGGGTAATCAGGCCGCTGCCGGCATCCTGGCGCCCCAACAAATACAGATCAGCAATGGTCCATTCGGTGCAACCAAAATGCTGTTTGATCGTAGGATTGTCGATAGTCTTCAGCTGAGTCTGGGGCCCGATCTCCTTGGACGATACCTTCCAGGCAAACTCAAGCCACTCCAAAATCTGAACCCTGGTCGAGACAGGATGAATATCGGCCGCATTGGCCATCCCGTGCAGGAACTGGAGATCACCGAAATGCGACCGGGTCATCAGGTTGCCTTGAATGCTGTTAGCCGTTCTATTGCAGCCCACAATCGATTTGGACTGGGCCTTGCGCTCGGCATCCTTGAACAGGCAATACCAGCACGCAGGCTGGGTAGAAAAACGAATGGTCTGGTTGCGGCAGACATTTTTGCGACCTAGGTAATCGCAGTTGCCTTGTCCTTCCTCAAGCCGAAAAGGAGGCAGGTCGTTCCAGCGCACTCCGTAGATGACATAGGGGGACGCAAACCCGACATCGCGACCACTGCAATAGGTGTCGGAGGCAAGATGGGTTCGCTCGACGGAGCACCACTTACCAAGGTGGGTGATTTCTTCGTGAACCGGAGCCTTGACCAAAACGCCTAACCTGCCTGCGATATCGGCCAGCGTCGAGTTGGATTCATTGGTTAGGCGCTCTTCGTGTCGGGTGCCAAGAGGTCCAATCTGAAAAGCAGCGCTCCACCCCCAAGACAAGGCCAGAGTTCCGAGCGCTATCCACTGCAAAAATACCTTTGAAAAATTCATGCTGTCCCCCCTCGGCGAGCATTATGGAGAGTGCGCGCCGAAGGAAACAAGGGAGGAATTACCGAGATACTCAACCAGCACTTAGCTGCCGCATCCCAAACGGTCATTGAACCCCTCGATACACGGCATCCCGCAGCTCCGCCACAAACCGCCCCGACATGCCCTCGTACAAGGTATTCGTCAGCGCCACCACCGTCAGCCCTCGGGGCCGGTCCACCCACCAGGCATGGCCATAAGCGCCGCCCCAGCGCCAGGTGCCTGGCGATTCAGGCGACTGCGCCAGCGCAGGATCGCGCAGCACCGAGAAACCCAAGCCAAACCCCAAGCCCGGGCCAGCCGCCAGATCTTGGCCCTGGGTTTGGTCGCGAGCCATCTCGGCGATCAGCTGCTCGGGCAGCCAGCCATCTTGGCCAGTGCGCAATGCTTCCAGCAGGCGCAGCACATCATCGGCCGTGCCGACCATGCCGGCGCCGCCGGAGGGAAAGGCGCCTGCATCCAAAGCGCGGGATGGGCTGTAGCGGATGCCCACCGTACCGTCAAAGGGGGCCACTACCTCGCCCTCCTGCAGGCGATGGGACACTAGGCCGCCATTGACATAGGGCGTTGCCAGGCGCTCGGCATCGCGGCAGACAAAGCCGGCATCGGCCATGCCCAGGGGCTGCGTGACCAGCGCTTCCACAGCCAGCGGCAAGCGGGTATTGCACACCGCTTCGACCAGGGCGCCCAGCACATCCACCGCCAAGGAGTAGCCCCAGCCGGTGCCGGGCTCGTAGAGCAGCGGCACGCTGGCGATGCGGCGCAGGTTCTCCTGCAGATCGATGCCGCTGGCATCCATGCCATCGGACACACCGGCTTGGGCATACGGCCCTTGGTCGTCTGCCTCAAAAAAGCGGTAGCCCAGGCCAGCGGTGTGGCTCAGCAACTGGCGCAGGCTGATGCGCGCCTCGCGCCCACCGGGCAAGCGGGGACGGAAGGCCGGCAGCCAGGTGGTGATGGGCTCGTCCAAGCCCAGGCGCCCATCGGCTACCAGCCGCATCACAGCGCCACTGACGACGGGCTTGCTGACGGAGGCCCAGCGAAACAGGGTGTTCTCGGCCATCGCGGTGCGCGCCTCCCGGTCTGCCCAGCCTGCTGCGATGCGGCACAGCGCCTGGCCATGCTGGTAGACCAGCACCACGGCGCCCACCAGGCGCTGCTCGGCCAGAGCCCTATGCAACACCTCGGCAACCGGCGCCCACGGCCCAGTCAAGCCAATAACTCCCTGCTGCACACCACTGCCGGGTGCGCCAGAAACTGACAAATCCATAGCATCGCTACCTTGGTTGAAACACAGCCATTAGCTTAGGCAGCCTGCGATCCCAGAAAAACCAGGATAGAGTTCCATACTTTCAGGACATTGATGTCCGCAATGACACCAGGCCAAACGGGCCGAGAAACGCAGGTGAGAACCCATGGATAGCCTCAACGCATTTACGGTGTTTGTGCAGGTGGCAGAGACGCGCAGCTTTACGGCAGCGGGCCGGTTGCTGGGTATTTCTGCCTCGGCCGTGGGCAAGAGCGTGGCGCGGCTGGAAGACAAGCTGGGCGTGCGCTTGTTCCACCGCAGCACGCGCAGTATTACGCCGACGGCCGAAGGCCTGCTGCTGCTCGAGCGCAGCAGGCGCATCCTGGCGGAGATCGAAGCGGCGCAAACGGAGCTGTCGCAGGCCTCATCGGCACCCCGGGGACGGCTGCGCGTGAGCCTGCCCTTAGTAAGCACCTTGGTGCTGCCGGTGTTGGCCGATTTCATGCGCGACTACCCCGATATCCAGCTCGACCTGGATTTTTCTGACCGCCTGGTGGATGTGGTGGAAGAAGGCTTTGATGCCGTGGTGCGCACGGGCGAGCCTGCCGATTCGCGCCTGGTGGCCCGCAAGCTTGGCCATTTCAAGATGCTGCTGGTGGCGTCGCCAGACTACCTGGCCGCCCACGGCACACCCCAGAAGGTGCAAGACTTGGCCTGCCACCGCTGCATGCATTTCCGCTGGCCCTACAGCGGCAAGCTGGAGGCCTGGCCGCTTCCCGCAGCGGACGATGGCGAGCCCGTCAACCTGCCGGTGTCCATGGTCTGCAACAACATTGAAACCCGCGCTTGCTTTGCGTTGCAGGGGCGCGGCATCGCCTGCCTGCCGGACTTTGCCATCGGCGACGCGCTGGCCGATGGCAGGCTGGTGCAGGTCATGCCCGGGCTGGCCGAGCGCACAGGGGTGTTCCACATTCTGTGGCCTGCAGGCCGGCATGCATCGCCCAAGGTCAGGGCGCTGGTGGACTATCTTTGCGCGCGGATGTTTGCGGCTGCGGATACGAAAACGCTGCCCGGCGGGGCTGGCCAACGGCACGCTTGATCGCTGATGCGCTGCGCGGCCTTGCCCCGATCGCCCTCGCATGCCCATGCCCATGCGCATGCGTTGCGCTGTGCTTATGCGGATACGGAGACAGACGCGTCCTGGCTCTGCAAATAGTCCAGCATCGCACGCAATTTGAGCGGTATGTGCGGCCCCGGGGCATGCAGGGCGTAGGCCATGCGCGGGGCGTAGCTGCCGGCCAACTGCCAGTGGGGCAGCACCTGGACCAGGAGGCCATCCGCCAGATGGCTACGCGCGACAAAATCGGCCATCAGCGCGATGCCAGAGGCAGCGCCGTGCTGCAAGGCATTGAGCAAGCCCTGGCTGCTGGCAATGGTGATGGGGGTGTTCAGCCGCAGCTTGGTGGCAACCGTATTGGGCGCATCGGCTGGCACCAGCTCCACCAGGTTTTGGAAGGGGCCGTAGCCCAGGCTCATGCAAGGGTGGGCAAGCAGATCCTGTGGTTGGGCGATCGCCTGCCGGGATTGCAGATAAGCGGGATGCGCCACCAGGACATAGCCCACGCGCTGCAGCGGCCGGGCCACCATGGCGGGCGGTAGCGCATCGGCCGCAGTGATGCGGATCGCCAGATCCAGCCCTTCGGCGGTCAGGTCGGCCATGGTGTCGCTCATGCTCAGTTGCACCTGCACGTCGGGAAAGCGCGCGCAAAAGCCGGGCAGCAGCGGCGCCAGCCACCAATCGCCAAACACCAAGGGGGCGTTGATGCGCAAGATGCCCTGCGGCTGCTGGCGGTGGGCCGTCGCACGCGATACCGCCTGCTCGGCGCTTTGCAGCATCAGCAGGCAATCGGCATGCACGGCCGCCCCCACCTCGGTCAGCGACAGAGACCGCGTCGTGCGGTGCAGCAGCTTGACGCCCAGTGCCGACTCGAGCCGGCCGACGCTGCGGCTGACAGCGCCGGTGGTGAGGCGCAACTGCCGCGCCGCACCCGCAAAGCTGTGCTGGGCGACAACCTGGACAAAGACCTGCATATCGGCAAGCGGGAGGGTATCGGGGCTCATGGCATCTCAGTGTTGATTTACAGACAATAATAAATTGAATCAAAGCCGTATTGTTTAATGATTGCGCATGCATGACCATCGGAGCCATTGACTCCAGCGAGATACCGCAATGCACTCCCCCAGCGCAGCAGCCATGCCCCAAGCGGCAGCCAACCCCACCCACAGCCGCAGTAGCGGCGGCACCTGGCGCATGGTCGCCGCCATGGTCTTGTCGGGGACGATTGGCCTGGCCGTCATCGAGAGCGGTTTGCCGGTGGAGCGCGTGGTGCTGCTGCGCTGCTTGCTTGGAGCACTGGGCCTGGGGCTGTGGCTATGGTGGCAGCGGGCCTGGGTGCGGCCGGACCGGCGGGCCTGGGCGGCGATGCTGATCGGCGGCCTGGCTTTGGTGGCCAACTGGGTGATGCTGTTCCACGCCTATGCCTATGTGGGGATTGCGATTGCCACGGTGGTCTACCATGTCCAGCCCTTCATGCTGGTGCTGGCCGCCGCCTTAGGGGGCGAGGCCATGGGCGGGCGCAAGCTGCTGTGGATGCTGCTGGCACTGGCGGGCGTGGTGCTGAGCAGTGGGCTGGGCAGCGAGGCCGCTGCCACCATCGCCGCGCAGGCGAGCGCGCCGGTCTGGGGCATTGTGCTGGCGCTGCTGGCCGCCGCCCTCTACACCGTGACGGTGGTCAGCACCCGGCGCGTCCAGGGCATTGCACCGGCGCAAATTGCCATGGTGCAGATGCTGGTGGGAGGCGCTGCACTGGCCCTGTGGTCGGCGCCGATGTTGATGCAGGTCGCGGGGCTCGGCGCCCAGCTGCCATCAGCTAAGACGCTTGTCTGCGTGCTGGTCTTGGGCCTGCTGCACACCGCGCTGATGTACGGGCTGATGTATGGCGCCTTTCAGCGCCTGGGCCCGGCCGCCATTGCGATGCTGAGCTTTATCTACCCGGCAGTGGCCCTGGCCGTGGACTTGCTCTGGTTTGGCGCCCACCCCAGCACGTTCCAATGGTGGGGCATGGGCTTGATTGTGGCGGCGGTACTGGGCTTTCGCTGGCAGGATCTGCGGGGCAGAGAACGATCCATATAGATGCTTGCTTGGGACTGAATCCAGACTCGTCCGATCCGCCGCACTGTCTTCGCCGGCAAGAGGTCAGGCTCGCTCTCAAACGACGCCTTTGGCCCCATCCCCATCCGCTGCCAGCTTACGGAGCAAGAGTTTTGCAGAGACTGGTGGGTACCGCCGGGTCCATATAGTTGGCTGTTCACTCCACCAGCCCCATCGGCAGCCAAGTCTTTTCATCCATGGCTTTTGAGGGTAATCAAGGTCTTTTTGACCTGCCCCCGGTAGGACAGCTCGTCGCCGTCATAGGCTGGCCGCTCCTTCCAGGTCTGGCGGGCTGGCGGTGCGTCTTCCGAGTAGGAGATGCGTTCAGTCTCCAGCCGTGATTTCTGGATATCCGACATCTTGGAGGGCTTGGCCTTTAGGTTGAGTTTCATGACCCGTTGATCCTGTTCAGTGCGGGGGTAGAGAGTCCGTATCGCGGGTATCTCATCGCCCCCGTCTTCATTCCGTAATGAAATAGATTTCGTGCAAGCGCTCTGCCACACGCCGCTCGGCCTGCAGGCGATAGCCTTTCGCTTTCCAGATATCGACCTCTACTGTGGTCTGATTTTTGGCAACCCGCCGCGTGTTTCTGGCGCCCAGTCGGCCCAGATAGATGTCGTAAAACGTCTCCATCCCTACTCCTATAAAAAGGCAAGTGCCGATGCTGGCAGGCGGGCTGAGAATGGGAACATGCAGACCTCCGGCCTCGTGGGGCACACCAGGAAGGATTGCCTCGCCCCACGGTACTCCTTTTAATGACCTTAAACCGCACAACCCCAAAATCTCTTGCGGGCGCGGGCAATCCTACCGTCCGATTCCGTCCTGGCCTGGACGGAGGAGATTGCTTTTCGGCTTGTCGCACTTGGTTTTCTCGCCGCTCCATGCCCGGCAGAAACGGCTGATTGGAAAGCGCTAATCACCGCCGGAAATGCCGAGTTTGGCGGTGCATCTAACAGTGCTGAAAGCAAGAAATGCTGCTATGAGATCTCACCAAACGTCCATGGACTCGCATCTGCGCCCAGCTCCCCCGTAACCAGGCATTCCCTGCCTCCAGCCGTGGCCTGAACGCGGGCTTGCGCAATCCGCTCGCCCTCCTTGGGTGGAATAAAGCGGCACCCGCGGCCATGCCACAGCCCCGGGCTTTGCCGCCATCGCGGGATTATTGAAAATTATTGACCCGCATCAAATGCCACATCAACCGCATCTACCGCGATGCAGGCATTCATCATAAAAATCTCTTATTCTCTGAGAACCGCTTCACCCCTATGGATATTCACTTAATTAAATTCCAGATAGCCATTTGATTGGAATTATCCAAACTAAGATATTCGTTACCGCAGTAATGCAAGAAATATGCATTTTTCTGCTGCGATTCTTTTTGCTTTGCGATATAAGTGGCGTGTCCGCATTTATTTTTGAGGAAATTTATGAGCTTGCTATCCAGAAATATGGCCTACGCCGCGTGTGTAATGGTGGGAGGGCTTGCAGCAGCCCCCGCTTGGGCGGCTGATTGCGTCAGCGGTATCAATACCGCCAATTGCAGCGTACCGGCAGGTTCAAGCTCGGTCGTGATCGAAGTCTGGGGCGCTGGGGGTGGATCGGGAGGCGGTGATGTTGGCATCGATGGCGGTGGTGGGGGTGGCGGTGGCGCCTATTGCAAGGGCAGCTTCAGCTTGGCCGCAGGCGCGGAGCTGACCATCAGCACGGGCACGGGTGGCACTAGCAGCGGCCTCGATGGCACCGCAGGTACAGCATCGACTGTCAGCTGGACGGGCGGCTCCATCAGCGCCGCCGGGGGCGAAGGCGCGACAGGATCGACCGGAGGCGCGGGCGGAGCGGCTTGTAGCGGTGCAGGATTGACCGGTTTCTCTGGCGGCGCAGGCGCAGCGGGCGCCCCTACGCCCTCCGTGGAAGGCGGCGGAGGCGGCGGCTCTGCGGGCTCCGCCGCCGATGGCCAGCCTGGCCTGGGCTATGTTGGCGGCATCGCCGTGGCCGATGGTGGCAGGGGCGGCAATGAAGAAGCCCCTGGCAGCGCGCCCGGCGGCGGCGGCGGCGGCAGCCGCGTGGGCATCGGCTTTGATGGCGGTGCCGGTCAAGTCAAGCTGAGCTTTGTCGCTGCTCCCGTGGCCAGCCCTACTGCCGTATCCACCCTTGGCCAGTGGAGTGTTCTTGCACTGAGCGGGACACTGGCCGTCGCCGGCTTGGCAGGTCTGGGCCGCCGCAAACGCCAGTAAATCCTGGACAGGAGGCAGCGGGCAGCGCGGCGGCTGCCCCTCCTCGCGAGGGAACAGGCGCCGGCTGCCCTGCATCCTCGGTGTGGCGCTCGCCACGCTCTTGAAAAAGAAATTTATCGAGCACCGTAGTGGGCAAGCAACTCAGCGCTCCAGACAAGCCAGTGGAGACGCCAGAATGCTGTCGATGCGCTTCAAGCCTCCGCCCTCGATGGCCTGCGAGGAAGGCGAGGCCATATAAAACACCACTACGGTAGAGAGATGCTCTTCAATATTGACCTGAAAGCGATTCTGATTGCATTTGCCGTGAGTTACGGCGCAGTCACGCTGCTGCTGCAAAACATCACATTTGCGCTACTGGCCGCGTTGTTACCCGATACCGCCCTCTATGGATTCGCCCCACTTTTTCTCCTCGCGCTGTTCCTGCTGTTTACCCCCGTGCTCTCGGGCTATGTCGTGGCCAAGTTGGCTCGCAACCGGCCGCAACTCCATGTGTTGCTGAGCGCGCTGCTGGGTGCCGCGTTGTATGCGATTTTCAGCAAATCTCATTCCCTGGTCTGGGCCTCTATCCCCTTGGTCTTGACCTGGCTGGGCCTCGCCCTCCTGGCCTGGAAGAACAAGCGCCACTAGTTATGCACGCCTCAAGATGGCCTTTTTTTGCCAGAGGCCCCGCGCTCGGCATACACAATGGCCAGCCCCATCACCACCACGCCCACCATCTGCAGCGCTCCCAGTCTGTGGCCAAAATACTGCCAGTCCACCACGATCGCGATTGCCGGGTAGACAAACTGCAGCACCGCAATGCGCCCCGTCGGTAGCCGGGCCATGCCGGTGTAGATCAAGGCATAGGCGGTGGCGGTATGCACCAGGCCCAAGGCAGCAAGCCATGCCCAGGAGGCACCCCAGGCCGGCCAGCCTTGCGTGGCGGGCGCCAGCCACAGCACGGCGCTGCCGATGGCGCATTGCCACCAGGCCAGCACACCGGCCGGCATGACACGCAGGCGCCGTGCGATGACGGTGACCGCTGCAGTCAAAAATGCACCCAGCAAGCACATGCCCACACCCCACCAGTACTGCGGCTGGGCGCCCTGCTGCGATGCGGCCTGCTGCAAAACACCGGTGGCCAGCACCAGCCCGAGCATGGCCAGCGCGACTGCGGCCACCCTGTGCCTGCCCGGCTGCTCGCCCAGGCACAGCGCGCCGAGCAGCAACACCCACATCGGCTGCATATGGAACAGCACCACCGCGACCCCGGCGGATATGCGCTCCATCGCCGCGAAGAACAGCACCCAGCCGAGCACCATCAAGGCGCTGGCCAGCAGCACCCAGCCCGCCGTGCTGCGCGCCAGCCGCAAAGCATGCAGCTGCCGGCGCCACAGCAGCCAGGCCGTCAGCCCCAAAAGCCCGAATGCACAGCGGAACCAGGTCGCCGTCAGCGCCCCGGCCTGGGCCATGTGTACAAAAATGCCGATGCTGCCCAGCAGCGCACTGCCCAGCACAAAGGGCAGCAGGCCGCCGAAGGCCTCGCCTGTCGTGGCAGATGCCGTGCGTGACGATGGGTTCATGTTTGCAGCGGTCATGCGCGCTGGCTGGGGATATTGGCTCATGGCCGCCAGTGTGCTGCGCGGGCAACTTATCGAAAAGCGCATAATTCATGCATCAGCTATTCGTTCATCGAAACACTATGCCAGCAAGCTCGCAAGACCTTCAGATGGATTGGCTCAAATGCTTTGTCGCCGTGGTCGATACCGGATCGCTCTCGGGCGCAGCCGGCGAGGTGCACCGCTCCCAGTCTGCGGTCAGCATGCAGCTCAAAAAACTGGAGGCCGCTGTCGGCCACTGCCTGCTCGAACGCGACAGCCGCAGCCAGCAACTCACCGGCGAAGGCCAGCGGCTGCTGGGCTATGCGCGGCGCATTCTGGATCTGCACAGCGAGGCACAGTTTGCGCTGCAGGGCGATGCACTGAGCGGCAGCGTGCGCCTGGGGGTGCCCGATGACTATGCGGCCAGGTACCTCACGCCCGTGCTCAGGCGCTTTGCCCCCCGCCACAGCGGCGTGGAGATCGTGCTCAGCTGCGAGCAATCGACCGCACTGATCCCCCGTGTGGCAGCTGGCGACCTGGATCTGGCACTGGTGTCGCGCGACCACGCACGCCGGGGCACCCTTCTCTTTCATGAGCCCATGGTCTGGGTCGGCTCCGAGCACTTTGCGCTGTGGCGGCGGGACCCGCTGCCCATCGCGGTGTATGAAGAAGCCAGCCTGGCGCGACGCGGCGCGCTGCACTCGCTGGCCCTGCAAGGGCGCCAGCACCGCGTGGTCTACAACAGCTCCAGCCTGGCCGGGCAGATTGCGGCGGTGGAGAGTGGCCTGGCCGTTGCGGCACTGACCCAGTGCAGCGCCCCGCCCCATCTGCAGGTGCTGGGCAGCAAGCACGGGCTGGGCCCCTTGGCACCGATGGAGGTCGCCGTCTACCGCAGCAAGGAATCACGGCGCTCCAAGGCGGTAGACAGCCTGTACCAGCTGCTGGTGCATACGCTGAGGCAGGCGCAAGGGCCGGGGTAGTCCCAGCCAAGTGCCGTGGCGAGCGATGAATTGGGAATTCATATAAAATTCACGAACTATTCTGAATCACGCAATGCCCAGCACCTCAACGCCGCCATTGAACGATCTGCACCAGGCCATCGAGCGCGCGCTGGCTGCTGGCCCGCGCTCTGGCCAGCAGCTGGTGGAGGCGCTGGGCATCAGCCAGCCAACGCTGTCCCGAGCTATTCGCGAACTATCGGCCCGCGTCACCATGTTCCGCGAGCCGGGCCAGCGCACGCCCCAGTACGCCTTGCTGCGCAAGCTGCCATTGGGGCTCAAGCCGCGCCAGCGCGTGTACCGCTTTCTCTCCAGCGGCCACATCGTTCCCTATGCGGATCTTGAATTTCTCGTGGGTGGCGGCACGCTCGAGCGTGGAGATGCGAGCGCCATTCGTCTCTACGAAGGCCTGCCCCCCTATATGCTGTTTGCTGCGCCATCGGGGTTTCTGGGCCGGCAGCTCGCACAAACGGCAGCCCTGCAGCAGCCCTTCCCCGCCAGCTTGCGCGACTGGAGCGACGACCACCGCATTGCGTTTCTGTTCACCCAAGGGATGAATCTGCCGGGCAACCTGATCTTTGGCGATATCCCTTTGCAGCGGGAAATGGATTTGCTGCGCCAGCCCCGTCCAGAGGCGCAAGACAAGCTCGACGTGTATGTCGCGCTGGCGCAGCAGCTCAAGAACGAATCCTATGGCTCAAGCGCCGGTGGCGAGCAGCCCAAGTTTCTTTGGGTGGCCCAAGACACGGGATCGGTGATCGTCAAGTTCGCGCGCAGCGGCAGCCGCATGGCAGAGCTTTTGCCGCTCGAGCACCTGGCGCTGGCATCACTGGCCAACGTGGGTGTGCCCACTGCCAAGACCCAGCTGCTGGTGCGCGGCGAGTTTGTGTTTTTGGAAGTGCAACGCTTTGACCGCGTTGGCAAGCAAGGGCGCCTGGGCATGCTCTCGGCCGGCGCCGTCGACGACGAGTTCTTTGGTGCGCGCGATACCTGGCCCGAGTTCGCCGCACGCTGCGTGAACGCAAACTACTTCAGCACCCAGCATGCCGAGCATGTGGCCGTGATGGCCGCGTTCAGCGAGCTCATTGGCAATACCGACCGGCATTTCGAGAACATTTCGCTGCTGATTGGCGACGATGGCGAGTACCTGGGCATTGCCCCGGCCTACGACATCCTGCCGATGCGCTACGCCTCCATCGGCGGCGGGCTGGACCCCGAGCTGGTACCGATCGAGCCCAAGGTCAGCACCATTGGCGCCATCCCCAAGGTGTGGAGCCTGGCCGCACGTGCGGCCGATGCCTTCTGGAAAGCGGCGAGCGATACCCAGCTGGCAGCACCGACCTCGGCGGCCATGCGGGCGCTGGCGCTACGCAACCGCGAGGTCGCACGGGCGTTTGCAGCGCCGCTGTTGCCGGGCTAAGGCCCTGGCAGCTCAAGCCCTGCTGGTCAACGTCAGCAAATGCCCGCCTTTGCGGCGCATCTGCCCTACCCACTCATAGACGATGGGCTCCTGCCGGGACACCTGAACCTCGAGCTCGACAATCAGCACGCTGAGCACGGCGGCAAGCTCAACCAGCGCAAAGCTGCGCCCGCCGCAAACCCGCTTGCCCCAGACAAAGCTGGAGATGCTGCCGGTCCCCATGCCAAACCCCTCCTGCAAGGCCGCATCCAGGTCCGGCTTCCAGGGGTCGGGCCGCTCCAGCGCCTTGTGGTTGACGCCCACCAGCGAGACCACCACCACATCCCCGGGCTCAACCTGCAGGTCGGAGAGCTGGTCGCCCTCCTGGGCCAGGCGGGTGATGAATGGCAGCGGCGGATACAGCCGCAAGAGTTCGGCCACAAAACTGCGCAGATCGGCATGCTGCGCGATGGCGCTTTGCAGCGCCTGCCGGTCATGGCCATGCTGGGCGTACACCTGGCGCAAACCCAGGTGCAGCCGCTCTTGCACCTCAGGGTGCGTGGCCAGCAGGTGCAAAGCCCAGCCGACCGAGTAGGACGCGGTGTCGGTACCTGCGCCAAACAGCATGGTCAGCTCTTTTTCAAACGAGAAATCAAAGCCGGGGGCCGTCTCTGCCTGCAGCATGGCCGCCAGCATCGGGCTGCGCGGCACGCTGTCCCCGCGCAGGGTTTGCAAGGCCGCGAAGATGGTCTTGCGCAGCTGCAGGATCTCGCGAATATGCGCCTTGTCGCCCCCCAGGCCCTCTTGCCCGGGTGCCACAAAGGCATAGGCCGAAGCCAGCTCGATCAGGCGCGACGCACTGCCATGGGCCATGGGCAGGCTCGACAGCTCCACGTCCAGGAACATTTGCGTAAAGATGGACAGCATGCCCTGGTGGATGAGCGCCTCATCGAGCACTTGTGACTGGGGTGCCAAGGCCAGATGGCGGGCGATGTGCTGGCCATGCAGGGTGCTGAGGGCAAAGGCACGGCTGGCATCGTATTTGCCCAGAAAGGGCTGCGAGAGTTCCTGGCGAAACCGCCAGGGCTCGCCATCATCGGTGAGCCGGGAGTTGCCCGCAACCTGGGTGAACCAGCGAAAGTTCTTCAGGTAGTTGTCGGCATTGCGCCGCATCACCCGGTCCGCGTCATCCAGGTTCTGGATCACGAGCATGCGGCGGCCATCGTGCTGCGGGCGCACGGTATTTTGCCGAGGCCGCTCACGCGCCAGCGCGTACAGATCCTGGCAGAACTGGGAGGAAATATCGCTAGCGCTCATCACCGTGGTGGCCTCGTTTACACCGGCAGTTCAACAATGGCCTGCTTGCCAAAATGCGGACCATCGAGCACCTGCAGCACCGTTTGCGCGGCCTGCCCGGCACTGCGCAGCCGGCCGGCCAGGTGCAGCTGCCTGAACTGGTCGGCGGCGGGAAAGCGCTGCGCAGCCGTCTCGCGCATCTGCAGCTGCATGCCCGTGTCGATCACCCCCGGATGCAGGGCGCAGACCCGGGCACCATGGGCCTTGGCCGCCTCTTCTTGCGCCAGGCAGCGCGTGAACTGGTCCAGGCCCGCCTTGGCCGCGCTGTAGGGCGCCATCGAGGCCACCGCCAGCCGCGCCAGGCCCGACGATATATTGAGCACCTTGCGAACAACCCCCTGGGCAGCGCTGGCCTCGGTGGCCTGCAAAAACGCCGCCGTCAGCAGCATGGGCGCTTCAAGGTCCACGCGCAGCACCTGGCGCAGCGACGATGCGGCCGTCATGGCCACTGGCGCAATCTGCTCGGCCTGTACCGCCGCGTTGTTGATCAATCGGATTTCACGCCAAGGCCTTTGCTGCTCGCCCAACCACTGCGCCAGCTGCGCTGCCACCGGCTGGGCATCGGCCAGATCGGCCTGCCATTGCCACAGGCTTGCGCCCTGCGCGGCGGCCGCTTGTGCCAAGGGCTCGCTGGCATGGCGGGCGATGTGCAAAACGCCGGCCTGCGGCTGCGCCAGCAGCTGCTCGGCCATGGCCTGGCCTAGCCCACGGGTGGCGCCGGTGATGATGGTCAGCACATCGCAAGCGGCCACAGCTAGGCTCCTGCGCGTTGCGCTGCCTTCAATTGCCCCAGCAGATCGGCCAGGTCCCCCACCGTCTTGGCGGGCATGAGGCTGACGGGGTCGATGGCCTGGCCCGACTCCGTCTCCATCGCCACGATGATCATCTCGAACGACAGGCTGTCGATATTGCGCAGGCTCGCAATCGGGTCTTCCAGATGGATGCTTTGCGCAGGAATCAGCAGACTCTCGGCGATGATGCGTTGAATGGCAGCAAGCTGGGGATGGGACATGGTGGCGGAGCCTTTTGGGGTGCTGTTGGGAAAATCGAATCAATCGGGTGCGTCGGAGTCCGCGAGTATCGGAATCAGCCCTTGCTCAAAACGTCGCTGGGTGGCTGCCCGGGCCTTCTTGCCTGACGAGGTATGGCCAATCGATCCATTGGGAACCATGCAGGCGCGCACTGCCGCACCGGCCGCAGCCGTAGCCGCTGCAGCGGCGAGCTTCAAGGCATCGGGCTGGCGCGACTGGCGCAGCGCCTTCTCGTGCACGAGCAGCACCAGCGCAGGCAGTCCGCCGGTCAGTTCACGGCATTGCAGCATCAGCATCTGGTCTGGCGCAATCTCCGCATTCTCGCTCGCTGCCGCCTCCACATCCAGGGGCCATACATTGCGGCCATGGATGACCATCAGGTCTTTGCTGCGCCCGCTCACATAGAGCGCGCCATCGGCCAAGACAAACCCACGGTCGCCCGTCTCGATGGCTTGGTCGGCAGCAACAGCGCGCAACTCGCCCGCGCTGAAAAACCCCGACAGCTGCGCCGGCCCTTGGAGCCAGATATCGCCCTCTGTTCCGGCGGGCAAGGGCTGCCCTGCAGCATCGCGCACCTGCAGGGTCCAGCCTGGCAACGGCCGCCCGCAGTTGACCATGGGCTTGGCGCGTGCGTCAGCCACTGGCAGTGCATGCACCACCTGCCTGTCGTCGATGTGGAAATAGCCGCGCAAGCGCTCAAAAGGCGCATCGCTCATCGTCACGGCCAAGGTCGCTTCTGCCAAGCCGTAGCTGGGCTTGAAGGCATCAGGCGCAAAGCCCTGCGGCGCAAACGCCTGGGCAAAGGCCTGCAGTGCTGAACCATCCACATAGTCGCCCCCCACCCCGGCAATGCGCAGCGCATGCAGCCGGGCACCGGGCTCCAGCAGCGCTGCGGACTGCGCCGCCATCTGCCACGCAAAGTTCGGCGCATAGGTAATGATGCTGCCCCGCGCAGCCATCAAGCCCGGCCACAGATGGGGCCTGCGTGCAAAAGCCGATGGCGCCAGATAGTCCACGCTGACCTGCCCGCACAGCGGGGCCAGCACAAAGCCCACCAGCCCCATGTCGTGGTAGTACGGCAACCAGGAAAAAGCGCGGTCTTCCGCCGTGAGGGCCATACCGGCCTGAAGGATCGCGTCGATGTTTTGCATGAGCGCCGCGTGGGAGATGGCCACCCCCTTGGGCTGGCCGGTAGAGCCCGAGCTGAACTGCACATAGGCAATCGCCTCAGGCGCAGGCACTGGGGGCAACGGCAGCGCAACGGCTGCGGCATCTGCAGCTGCTGCCGCCAGGTCCTCAAAGGCCAGCAGGGGTAGCGCCAGCTGGCCCTCCGACTGCAGCTGTGCGAGCAACTGCTTGGGCCCCATCAGCAGGCCAATGCCTGCCGCCTGGCACAGGTTGCCCAGCGCCTGGGCATAGCGCGTCACATCCTGCAGCGGACTGGGGGCGGGCAGCGGACATGGCACGCCACCCGCCCACTGGCTGGCACACAGGAGCGGCAAGAAATCGGGCCCGGTGGTGGCCACAATGCCCAGCCTCGGCCCCATGCCATCCGGGCGCGCGGCGGAGCGCTCCAAGTGCTGCAGCAGTTGGGAGGCATAGGCACGGGTTTGCTGAAAAACCTGCGCATAGCTGCGTGTGTGCTGCAGCTGGCCCTGGCCATCGAACCAGCTCAGCTGCTGACCGGGAAAGGCTGCCGCATAGACCAGCGCCTGCAGCAGATGCGCAAAACCGCCAATTTGCCGCTCAGGCATGGTGGGCAGGAGCCGGGCTCGCTTTTTTGGGCCGCAGGCTCAGGTCCTTGAAGCAGGACAGCACCATCACATCCAGGCGCTTGCCATCCTTGCCGGCAATCTCCTGCTTCAGCGTGGCTTCGTAGACGAAATGCTCGGTGTCGATCAGCGCAAACAGCAGCTTGCGGTTGGTGGTCAGCACGCGAGAGGTGATCTTGTCGATACCGCGGTGGTCAAACATCTCATCGCACAGCGGGAACCAGGACTCCCAAAAAACCTCACGCCCGATCTTGATGTGCGGGTCGGCGCCCAAGGTCAAGGTCGCCACACGGTGCTGGGGCGCGACGCTGAAGTTGTAAAAGCCCAGCAGCTGCCCTTGCGGTTTGCTGAAGATGCCGATCAGAAAATGCTGGACATTGTCGAAGCTCGCGACAAAGGCACGCAGGCCATCGACCGAAAAGTTCAGCGGCGCAAGATTGAGGCCCTGGAGCATCTGCGCATCGTTGAACCACTGGGCAAACTCAGGCGTGACATCGGAGGCCAGCAGGCTGCGGGTCACCAGATGCGGGGTCTCGATATGCACCCGCGCGGCGGGAGATGCTTGCGCAGCAGCGGGCTGCACGCCGTGCAGCGGAATCCGAAAACCACCTGTACTCATGCCACCACCTCACATGCGCCGTTCAAACCAACCACCGCCTTATCTTATCCATTCTGGCTGCGGTGCAAGACAAGCAGCCGCTCCCAATTCTGCTGCACGGAGATATGGTGCAAGGCCACCAGCGATGCCCATCCCTTGCGCACCCAAGAGGCCAGCACCGCATCGGGCAGGCGGTGGTAGGCATCCATGTCGACCATCCGAAATCCACCCAAGGTATAGGGCTTGCCGGGTAGCAGCTCCACCGTCGCCTGGCGGTCCACCAGCAAGCGGTGGTGTTCCAGCGCCTGCATGAAGGCATAGCTGTGGTTGGCATCGTTTTGGCATTGCTGGCAAAACTGCACGATCTGAGCCAGGGTCTGGTTGGGGTTTCCCTGGTAATCGAAAAGAGGCCGGGCATCGGCATCTTCATGCAATGGCACCAGCTGCTGCGCATGCGGGTCGAACCAGAAACTGGCGTTTTGGCCATCCGGGTCGGGCTGCATCCAGAACGGATAGCGGCGCAGCCATGCCGGCACATAGCTGCCGGCCAGCCATTGCCCTGCAGCATCGACAAACAGGTTGCGCCCCTCCACCAGTGCCGTGATGGCGATGGGGAACCCACTGGCACCGGCTGGCCCGAACACGATGGGGTAATGGGCGCTGGCATGCCAGAACTCCCCCACCCCTAAAGGCACGGCATTGGCTGCAGCCGCGATAGAGAAATGGGCTTGACCACGCAAGCCCCAGCCCAGATGAAGGGCTGGATCGAGCGCGGTCAATCCGCGGTAGAACATGGGCACAGCGGGCTGTGTGATGGCTGGGGTCATCAGTCAATGAGGGCGATAGGCCAATACCAACCAGGCAGGGTGGATGCTTAGCCCTGGTCTGACGCACGCCGACGCAGCAGGCGCGATGAGAAGGCGGCAAGCAGCCCCCCCAAGCCCAGCAATCCCAGCCAGGACATCGCAGGCACCGCCGCCGGCGCGATGGGAGGCCCCACATAAGGGATGGATGCCAGGTACCAGTTATTGCCCACTTGCTTGAGCTGGTACTGGAAGCCGCCCACGATCACCGGCGCGGCCAGCGCAAAGCTGTTGGCAAGGTTGGCGCTATCGGCCTGCACCACCAAAATGCCGTTGCCCGTGGTCTGCGCACCTGCACCACCCAGATTGCTGATTTGCAGCAAGGTCGTGCCGCTGATGGTACCGGCAATATGCAGCTTGTCGCTGGCACTGCCATCGCCAGCCAATACCGTATCGAGTTGCACCGTACCGCCGCCTCCGGCCCAGGTACTGGCATTGGCCGTATCGGTGGCACCAGGCACACTGCCCCCGACCAGCTGCAGCACACCACCGGTCTGCGTCACGGCCCCCAGGTTTTGGTTGGTGCCGCCTTGGGCCAGGGTGCCGCCGGTGATCTTGGTGCTCGTCAAGGCAGGCAGTACGTTCGTCGCGGGCAGCTGCAAAATCCCTCCACGCACATCCAAGCCGCCCGTAAAACCGGACTGGTCTGCCGGATAGCTCGCAGCGACTGCAGGAACGCAGGGTGCCTGGCTATCAAACGCCCAGACGGCCGGGTCGAGCGCTGGCAGGCCCGCCAAGCTGGGCGAGATCACGGTCGTTCCCGCTTGCTGCACCAGTTGGCCATTGCCAAGCAGCGGCAGGTTGAAATTCACACTGCTGGTATGGTTGAACCTCAATTGGGCCGTCGACGCTTGCAGATGAATCTGTGATGCCTCAATCTTGCCCGGCGCGACCGCCGTTGCCGACTCAGAGCCATAGACCACATTGCCAGAGCCCGCAACATTGATCGGGCCCAGACCGCCCTGGAAGGTCTGGGTAAAGTACTGGCCGCCGCCAGATGGCGAGTTGGAATACAGACGGCCCACACCGACTTTCACGGTCGCATCGACCGCGGTCACCAGCGTGCCGCCACTGCCGATCTGCACCTTGCCGATGGAGTGTTCCTGGAGAAGGTTCACCGCAGTGGAGTAGTAGTCGTTGCCGGATTTACCAGCCACGAGAAGCTGTGTACCACTTCCCGTAGCCCGAACTAAGCCCGTTGCGGCATTGTCCGCGCTGATGAGTAATGACGCAGGTGCCAGCGGATACCGCGTAGGATCAGTGGCTTGACAATACCCTTCCGTGCCAGAATAAGTAGCGCCATTGGTCACCAACGATTTGCCACCCTCCAGTACTGTCAAGGCGCCATTGCCGCTGCTGCTTCCCACCGCCAAACCAGTATAAAAATTTGCCCGGTTGGCAAAACCACTGACCGTCGGCTCTACCGTGACTGTGCCTACCCCACTGTCTTTGCCGATAAAGCTAAACGGAAGTAGAGCACCCTTCTCGGCTGCATTTCCATAAACGGGGTTGCCGGATGCCAGCTTTCCGTTGCCCAGAATATCTACTGAGCCAATGCCAGCAGGGCCATCACCCACCGCAAAGTGTTTGACAGGATCGGGGGAGGTCGGGTAATTCGCATCCCCCGTCTGAAAGACCAGACCAGCGCCCTCGATCTTGACCTGGCCTTCACCACCGCTTTGGCCGAACACTGTATTTTGCTGAGGTGAACCAAATAACACGCCATTGGGCGAGTTGTATCCGAGCTGCTCCGCCGTCTTGCCCGCCCCCAGCACATCGACAAAACCAGAGCTACCAGCACCCAGCCCCACACCCAAGCCCGTTGTACTCGAGTGCAATCTACCGCCAGATGCAGACACGGGAGGCGCGCTCAGATCAATCGTCAGTGTGCCTGCCCCCCCTGCATCCCCCACACGGAAAAGCGGATCGTTGACCGTCAATGCAGGCATGTCTGGATCAGCGCTGGAGCCAATTCCTAGATACATGGTTTGGAGATCAGCGGTGGCGGTGATATCGAAAATACCTCCGGCGCCGGGCCCATAGCCCACATAAAAGCCGTGAGAGGTGTAGAGGTTTTGGTTGGCGCTGGTTGCATTCCAACTTGCGGCGGGCGACGCCGAGTTGATGACATTGGCACCACCCGCATCAACAGTGCCAAAAAACCAGGCTGCATCCTCAGTGACCTGACCAGGACCGACCCATAAGTTGGCAGCCGCCTGCACCTGCGCAGCACATGTCATCGAAAAGACAAGCATCAACGATTTGCTTATCAGCGTTGGCTTGTGTTTAGTCATGCGTGATGTTCGCATCTGGCATCCCCCCACCCACACATTGAAAAAACATTGCTTGCAAATAGACTTTCTGGACGCAACCAGCACTATCCACACAATGAATATCAGCAGAGAGTACGATACAAAACGCTACGGGTCAATGATGTTTATCTCGATCTACACCCGTACCTTGATAAATGTCAAGAAGCTAATAACTCAATGTTTTATCTGCAAATTTTTTTGTAGCTGGATGGTCTAAAAAACAGGCAGCTATAGAAGCCAGTACCTTCAAAAGACCCTAATCTCGGGCGAAATCAACAATTTTTTAACACTATTTTGCATTTCAATCCAGGGGTCTATGGAAATGCTCCCGGGGCAAAGCTAAATCCTAAAAATACCCCTGAAACTGCGGTGCGGCCAAGCGGCCAAGCGGCCTTGCCCTGGCCCCACGGCTACGTGGGCCCATCCCGCCCAAACCGCTCATAAATCGACTGCCCCCCCGACAGCAGATCGGTCTGGATCGCTACGCGCGCCGCATGCGGGTCATTGCGGCGCAGGGCTTCGACTACGGGGTAGTGGTGGTCGATCATGCTGCGGCCCCCTTCGCTGTAGCTCTGGGCGATCAGCGGGCCCATCTTCAGCCACAGGCCGTACAAGATATCGGACAGCAGCGGCATACGGGCCAGCTGGCACAGCGCAAAGTGAAAATTCTGGTTCAGCGCAATCGCCTGGGCAATGTCGCCGCGCCGCACCGCGTCCTCGTTGTGCTGCACCTGCTCGGCCAGGCGCTGCACTTCGTCCGGCGTGGCGCGCACGGCGGCCTGGCTGGCGGCCATGCCTTCCAGCTCCACGCGGATGTTGCGGATCTCCAGGTACTCGTCCAGGGTCAGGCGCCGCACGCGTATATCGCGGGGGCTGAGCATCACCAGCACGCCGTGCTGCACCAGGCGCAGGATGGCATCGCGCACGGGCGTCACGCTGGTGCCCATTTGCGCGGCCAGCTCGCGGATCTTGAGACGCTCGCCTGGCAGCAACTGCCCTTTGACCAGCGCCTGCGCCAGCTGGGCATAGATCTGGTCGCCCTTGCTCTCGGTGTTGACGCTCTCGAACCTGTCTGCCATCTGCCATTGCTCCTCGCGATGCTTGTTGTGACTTCGGTCTGCAAAGGTGGTGCGGAGCGCCCACCGTTTCATGCATCAAGATGCATCATAAGCGCTCATTGCCACATGCAGGTTTACCCCAATGCCATAGATAGCAGTTGCTGTTTAAATCCTTTCATTCAATTTATGATGCATCAAACATCACATAGAGGTGCACGCTGCGTTGACCGAACTGATAGCCATCTGCCCCAGTTCCGACACAGCAGCGCGCCCTTGCACCACCGGCCGCCGCATTCCATGAACAGCTCCCCTTCCGCTCCTACATCCCTTGCCCCAGCAGATGAACCGGATGCCTTGGCCCAAGCCAGTCAGGCCTTTTTGACGGCCGTGCCCCAGGTCAGCGCTGAACAGGCGCAGGCATTGGCCTGGGAGGCCTATGGCATCCAGGGCAATGCGCAACCCCTGTCCGGAGAGCGGGACCGCAACTTTCTGGTCCGCACAGCCGATGGCAGCGCCGTGACCCTCAAGTTCATCAGCGCGGCCGAGTCCTTGGCAGAAACAGAGATGCAGATAGCGGTGCTCAAGCACCTGGCAGGCCGCTGCGCCGTGCCGGTGCCACTGCACCATCCGCTGCGACTGTCCACTGCTACCCAAGCCGGGGCCAGCGCCCACACCCGCCCCCCCACCAGCCCCGAAACCGGCCACGAAACCAGCCCCGATTGGCTGGACTGGCGCAGCCCGGCAGGCGAGCATTTGCGCGTGCGCTGCTACAGCTTTCTCGATGGCAAGGCGGGCAGTGATCTGCAGCGCAGTGGTGCCGCCTGGCAGGCCTGGGGCTTGGCGATTGCCCAGTTGCATGGGGCCTTGGCCGACTTTGCCCACCCGGCCACCGAGCGCCCCTTTTTATGGGATGCACGCCGCGCACCGCTGCTGCGGCCCTGGCTGGAGGTGGTGGACGATGCCCAACTGCGCGCGCAGATTGCAGCATTCTGGACCGTGTTTGAGCAGCGGCTGGCACAGCTGGGCCCGCAGCTGCCCACGCAGACGATCCACAATGACCTCTCGCCCAGCAACCTGCTGGCGAGCGACGACGGCCTGGGCATTGCCGGCGTGCTGGATTTTGGCGACATGCTGCTGGCCCCGCGCGTGGCCGATCTCGCGATTGCCGCCTCTTACCAAATGCCGCTAACCGATGCACCCGATGCCACGCTGGCCGCCATGCTGGCCGGCTATGAAAGCCTGCAGCCACTGACGGCTGCCGAGCATGTGCTGCTGCCCGATCTGATCCTCGCGCGGCTCACGCAGCGCATGGTGATTACCGCCTGGCGCGCCCGCCTCTACCCCGACAACCGCGTCTATATCCTGCGCAGCCAGGCCACGGCCACGGCCTTGTTCCGCCGCATGATTGGCGGCTGGCTGCAAGCCCATGGCGCGCAGGCCGACCACCGTGCCGACACCCACCCCACCGCCGCCTGACCCCACCTGGAGCACCACCCGATGCCAACCCTCTCCGCCGACGACCAGCGCCTGCTTGCGCGCCGCCAAAGTGCGCTGGGCCCCTCTTACCGCCTGTTCTACGATGAGCCGCTGCACCCGGTGCGCGGCGAAGGCGTCTGGCTGTTCGATGCCGATGGCCGACGCTATCTGGACGCCTACAACAATGTGCCGGTGGTGGGGCATGCCAACGCAGCGGTCAATGCAGCACTCATCGCGCAAAGCCAGCTGCTCAATACGCACACCCGCTACCTGCATGACAACGTGGTGCAGCTGGCTGAGCGCCTGCGTGCGCTCTTCCCGGCAGCGCTGGACACCTGCGTGTTCACCTGCACCGGCAGCGAGGCCAATGACCTGGCCTTGCGCGTGGCGCAAGAATTTACCGGCCGCCGGGGCCTGATCATCACCCGCCATGCCTACCATGGTGTGACCATGGCACTGGCCCAATGCTCGCCCTCGCTGTGCCCGCCAGCAGACCATGTCGAAGTCATTGATCCGCCCGCGTTCCAGGGCGTGGATGCCCAGGCCGCTGCAGCGGCCTTCGCCCAGCGGGTCGATGAGGCCGCCGCCGCGCTGGAGGCGCGTGGCACGCCGGTCAGCGCCCTGCTGCTCGACACCGTGTTTGCCAGCGATGGCGTGCATATTGATGCCGCACCTATTTTGCAAGCCGCCGCCCAGGCGGTGCGCAGGCGCGGGGGCCTGTTCATTGCCGACGAGGTACAAGGCGGTTTCTGCCGCACCGGCCGCTGGTGGGCCTTTGGCCGCGAATCCGTGGTGCCCGATATGGTCACCATGGGCAAACCCATGGGCAATGGCCACCCGATTGCGGCGCTGGTGCTCAAGACGCCGCTGATGGAGGTGTTTGGCAAGCGCTGCCGCTACTTCAACACCTTTGGCGGCAACACGGTATCGGCGGCAGTGGCCCTGGCGGTGCTTGATGAGCTGGAGCGCATTGATGCCCCCGCCCATGTGCGCCGCGTGGGCGGCCATCTGCAGCAGGCGCTGCAGTCGCTGGCAGCGCAGCACAGCGCCATCACCCAGATCCGGGGCGAAGGCCTGTACTGGGGCGTGCAGCTCGAGAGCGGCAGCCTGGCCAGCACCGTCGTCAACCACCTGCGCCAGGCCGGCGTGCTGATCAGCACCAGTGGCCCATTGGGCGATACGCTCAAGATCCGCCCGCCCTTGCCCTTTGAGACCGAACACGCCGATCTGCTGGCCGGCGCGCTCGATGAGGCCTTGCGGGCCCGGGTCTGAGGGTGCTGCCCATGCCCAGCGCAAGCACACCTGCCTCATCGCAGCCGGTGGCCCTGGTCAGCGGCGCCGGGCGCGGCCTGGGCCTGGCCATTGCGCAAGAGCTGCTGGCCCATGGCTGGCGCGTCAGCATAGGCACACGCCAACCAGTGCCGCAGCTGGCGGACCATGCGCCTGCGCAGCTGCAGCGCAGCCACTTTGATGCGCTCGACGCGGGCAGCGAAACCCGCTGGATCGCCGAGGCCGCCGCGTATTTTGGGCGCATCGATGCCATCGTCCACAACGCTGGGGTGCTGAGCACGGACAGCGTTTTGACGGCGAGCGATGCGGAGTTTGACCGGTTGATGGCCATCAATGTGAAATCACCGATGCGGCTGACGCGCCAGGTCTGGCCCTATTTGCAGCAGTCGCCCAATGGCAAGGTCGTCGTGATGGCGTCGCTTGCCGGCAAGCGGGTGCGGGCGCCCGAGGGCTCGCTCTACGCCATCAGCAAGCATGCGGCCCTGGCCTTGGCCCATGGCATACGCCATTGCGGCGGGGCCGACCGCATCCGCTGCACCGCCATCTGCCCGGGTTTTGTCGACACCGACATGGCCGATGGCGTGCAGCCTGCGCTGCGCGCCCAGATCAGCCAACCGGCCGACATTGCGACCCTGGTGCGCACGGTGCTGGAGCTGCCTGCCAGCGCCAGCGTGGCCGAGATTGCGGTGAGCTGGCAGGTCGAGTCGCAGTACTAGCTTTGCCTCAGCGCGCCGTCCAGCTGCGCTACACTCAGCCGCTGCGGAACTTTCTGCACCCTGCCCAGTCTGAATCCACCATGCGTGCCTGTCTGTCCCTGTTGCTGATGCTGATGCTGGCCCTGCGCGGCCTCATGGGCGACGCCATGGCAATGGGGCTGGTGGCGCCGGTCATTCCGGCGGCCGTGGCCGAACACCACGCCAGCAGCATGGCGGACCATGCCGACATGGACACAGACCATGTGATGGCATCCAGCAGCCACGGCGGCAGCGGCAGCCAAGTCAGCGACCACAGCCAGCACGACCCGGCCCAGCATGGCGCCAGCTGCTCGGCCTGCGGCATCTGCCACTCCGCTGTGGATCTGTTCAACGGCGCGGGTTTTGCAGCCCTCGCCGCCCCCTCGCTGGCGCGCGCCAGCGGCAGCGCGCCCTTTGCCAGCGCCCTGCTCGCCCAAGCCTCCAAACCACCCATTTCCTGATCGCTGACACCCGAGGTGCGTCCGCATGGCAGCTGCCGTGCAGGCGTCTTTTGACCACGCTTTCAGGAGAGTCCTATGCGCCCTGCGCATGTCTTGCGCTGCCTTGCCGGCGCGGGCGGCCTGGCTGTTACCAGCTGGCTATCTGCCCAAACGGCGACCCCGGCCGCCACCGACCCCAACGCGCCCACATCGGCGCTCCAGCACCGGCCCCTGGCCAAGAGCGGCCGCATTGTCGACGAGCCCGGCGATTGGCGCCAGGCCAATGCAGCGGTGGCTGCCTTTAGCCGTGGCCATGCCGACGTCATCGCCTGGGAAAAGGCCCAGGCGGGCCCCGGCGGCGCCCAGGCCATGCCGGCCAGCCGGGTGGATGCCCACCGCCATGAAGCGCATGGCGATCACAGCGCGCAGGGAGGCCAGCAATGAAGCGCCTGAGCCTTCGCCTCTCGTCCCTCGCCAGCGCACTGCTGCTGGCCGGCTGCGCCAGCGTCTCGCCCGATGGGCTGCGCAGCGACGTGGCAAAACAACTGGAGGGCCGCCTGCCCGCCCAGGCCCAGCTGCCCGCAGCCGATGCACCCAGCCAGCAGTCGGCACAGACGAAAATCGATGCCTGGCTGCAGCAGCCGCTGGATGCCGATACCGCCGTGCGCATTGCGCTGTTGAACAACCCGGGCCTGCAGCTCCAGCTGGCACAGCTGGGCATTGCCGATGCCCAGCGGGTGCAGGCCATCACCCTGCCCAACCCGAGCCTGACCTTGGGCTGGTTTCGCAACGGCCATGAGCGCGAGATCGAGCGCAAGCTGGGCTTTGGCCTGGTCGATCTGCTCACCCTGCCCTGGCGCAGCCGCTGGCAGGGCTGGCAGGTGGAGCAGGCCACATTGGAGGCGGCGCAGCAAACCTTGCTGCTGGCCGCAGACACGCGCCGCGCCTGGTTGAATGCCGTCGCCGCCGAGCAGGCGCTGGCCGCCCACACCCACATGCATGAAGCTGCTGCGCTGGGCGGCGAGCTGGCCCGGCGCATGGCGGCCGTGGGCAACTTCAGCAAGCTCGACCAGGCGCGTGAGCTGGCCCAGCAGCAGCAAGCGGCCGCGCAGCTGCTGCGGGCCGAGCTGGCAGCGCAACAGGCGCGCGCGCAATTGGCCCAGCGCATGGGCCTGTGGGGCCCGCAGCTCGATTTTGTGCTGCCCCAGGCCCTGCCGCCGCTGCCCAAAACCGCCAGCGATTTGCGCAGCGGCGACGATGCCGAGGCCACCGCGCTGCGCGAACGCCTGGACCTGGGCGCACTGCGCCACAACCTGGATGTAAGCACCGATCGCCAAGGCTGGGCCGCCTTGGGGGCCGTGTTTGGCGACATCGGCGCCAGCTACAGCCGCGACACCAGCACCGAACGCGAGAGCGGCCACCAGGACCGCACCCGGGGCTGGGAGCTGGATGTGCCCTTGCCGCTGTTCGACTGGGGGTCTGCCGCCAGCAGCATGGCGCGCCACCAGGTGCAAGCCAATGCGGCGCAGCTGCGCGAGAGCGCCATCCGTGCGCGCAGCGAGGCCCGCAGCAGCTGGCGCAGCTACCGCGCCGCCTGGGACCTGGCCCACCAGCAGCAAAGCGAAGTGCTGCCCTTGGCGCAGCTCGTGCAGCAAGAGACCATCTACCGCTACAACGGCATGTTGCTCAGCATCTGGCAGCTGCTGGCCCAGGCCCGCAGTACCACCCAGGCGGTGCTCACGGCAACCGAGGCGCAGCGCGACTTCTGGCTCGCCGAGACCGATCTGCAACTGGCGCTGAGCGGCACATCGCCGCAACCCGCAGCCGCCAGCGCACGCGCTGCCCGCAATACCGCAGCGCCTGCCGCCCCCGCAACCCAACCACAGGGCCACTGATATGCAACGCCGTCAATTCTTCTCCGGCGCCGCCTCGGCCGTGGCCGCTGCCGCCGTCAGCCCGGTGGCCATGGCCGCCCTGCCTGAGCCCGTCATCCAGACCAGCGCCGATACCGCCGTGCCACTGGCACCGCCCAATGGCCGGCCCTACCAACCGGTGGTCACCCTCAACGGCTGGACCCTGCCCTGGCGTATGAACGCCGGCGTCAAGGAGTTCCACCTGGTGGCCGAGGCCGTGGTGCGCGAGGTGGCACCGGGCTTTTTTGTCAACATGTGGGGCTACAACGGCCAGTCGCCCGGCCCCACCATCGAGGTGGTCGAAGGCGACCGGGTACGCATCTTTGTCACCAACCGCCTGCCCGAAGCCACCACGGTGCACTGGCATGGCCAGCGCCTGCCCAATGGCATGGATGGCGTGGGCGGCCTCAACCAGCCCCACATCCCGCCGGGCAAGACCTTTGTCTACGAGTTCGAGGCGCGCCGCCCTGGCACCTTTATGTACCACCCGCATTCGGACGAGATGGTGCAGATGGCCATGGGCATGATGGGCCTGTGGATCACCCACCCCAAGGGCCGCCACCCGCAGATTGCCGAGGTGGCGCGTGACTACGCCTTCCTGCTCAGTGCCTATGCGGTGGAGCCCGGCGCGATGACGCCCCGCGTGGCCGAGATGACGGACTTCAACATCTGGACCTTCAACAGCCGGGCCTTCCCCGCGATCACGCCGCTGGTCGCAGGCCTGGGCGAGCGGGTGCGCATCCGCGTGGGCAACCTCACCATGACCAACCACCCCATCCATATCCATGGCCATGAGTTTGAGGTGACTGGCACCGACGGCGGCCCGGTGCCGCGCAGCGCGCGCTGGCCCGAGGTGACCACCGATGTGGCCGTCGGCCAGATGCGCCAGATCGAGCTGATCGCCGACGAACCTGGCGACTGGGCCTTTCACTGCCACAAAAGCCACCACACCATGGGCGCCATGGGCCACGATGTGCCAACGATGATTGGCGTGGACCACAAAGGCCTGGTCGGCCAGATCCAGAAGATCGTGCCCGACTACATGCTGATGGGCGAGCGCGGCATGGGCGACATGGGCGCGATGCACATGCCGCTGCCCGACAACACCTTCCCGATGATGACCGGCAAGGGCCCCTTCGGCAATATCGAGATGGGTGGCATGTTCACCACCTTTAAGGTGCGCCGGGGCCTGGCTGCGCAGGACTACCGCGACCCCGGCTGGTATGCCCAGCCCCAGGGCACCGTGGCCTACGAGTGGCAGGGCGCGCCGCTGGATGCGCAAGCGCCGCGCCAGAGCCTGCCCGGCACGGCGCCCGGCGCGCCCAGCGTCCACAAGCCCGCCGCTGGCAGCGGCCATGCCAACCATTGAACCCCGGAGTGATCCCATGAACACCATCCCAAAAATACTGGCCTGTGCGCTGCTCGCCAGCGCCAGCAGCGCCTTTGCCCATGGCAGCGAAAGCCATGCAGCCACCGCAGCAACCGCCCATGCCACCCTGGCGGCCACCAAGGAACAAAAGGACTGGGGCATCGGCGGCGATCCCCGGCAGGCCACGCGCATCATCGCGCTGAACATGGGCGATGACATGCGCTTCTCACCCGCGCACTTCACGGTGAAAAAGGGCGAAACCCTGCGCCTGCGCGTCGTCAACCAGGGCCAGGTCATGCACGAGGTGGTGCTGGGCACCAAGGCCTCGCTTGCGCAACACGCGCAGATGCCCCGGCATGGAGCATGCCGAGCCCTACATGGCCCATGTGGCGCCGCAAAAAAGCGAGGACCTGGTCTGGCACTTCAACCGCGCCGGCAGTTTTGACTTTGCCTGCCTGATCCCTGGCCACTACCAGGCCGGGATGACCGGCACCTTCACGGTCACCGAATGATGATGCGCAACAGCCAAGGACCAGCGATGCCCAGCCCCCACAGCTACCCACGCCGCCAGGCCCTGCAGATGATGGCCGCCGGCCTGGCGACGGCTATCGCCGCCCAGCCCGCGCTGGCAGCCACGCCCATGGAAGTCTGGAAAGACCCGAACTGCGGCTGCTGCAAGGACTGGATTGCGCGGATGGAACAAGCCGGTTTTAGCGCCACCGTGCACGTCAGCGGCAACCAGGCAGTGCGCGCCAGGCTGGGGCTACCCCAGCGACTGGCTTCCTGCCACAGCGCCCTGGTAGGCGGCTACCTGGTGGAGGGCCATGTGCCGCCCGCCGATGTACGCAAGCTGCTGCAGCAAAAGCCCAAGGCCCTGGGCATTGTCGTGGCCGGCATGCCGGTGGGCAGCCCCGGCATGGACGGACCCGCCTACGGCAGCCGCAAAGACCCGTTTGATGTGCTGCTGGTCAGCAAAACCGGAGCGGGCAGCGAGGTGACAACGCGCGTTTTCAGCAGCTACCGCGACTGAGCACACCACCATTTTTTATAGACATTTGGAGCACTGAATGAACACCACCATTTCTACCCTCGCCGCCTTCACGCTGGCTTGCAGCCTGCTGACCCCAGCGCTGGCCCAGAACCATGCCGACCACGCCAGCCATGGCAGCGCAGCACCGGCCACCGCGCCCGCGGCGGCCGCCACGCCCGGCGCGGTGATGACTGCCGGCGAGATCACCCGCGTGGACAAGCGCGCGAGCAAGCTGACCATTCGCCATGAGGACATCAAGAACCTGGACATGCCGGCCATGACCATGGTGTTTGGCCTCAAGGACAGCACGCAGGTGGCGCAGTTCAACCCGGGCGACAAGGTACGCTTTCATGTGCAGGACGAAGGCGGCAGCCTGACGATCACCCGCATTGAGCGGGCCGAATGATCGCTGCTGGCACTATCCGGCCCCGTCTGGCCCTATCTGACCCTATGGCACCCCAGATCCAGCCAGATCTGGGGCTGGCCTGCGCTGCCAGCACCTACACTGTGCAGCCATGCAAAGCCTCCAAGCCTTCCAAGCGCAGCTGCACAGCGGCGCGCTGCGCGGCGCCCGCCAGATCAAGCTGTCGGCGGGTCTGCCCGAGTTTCCACGCGAACTTTTTGCGCTCGCAGACACCCTCGAAGTGCTCGACCTCAGCGGCAACCAGCTCGCCAGCCTGCCCGATGACCTGAGCCGCTTTGGCCAGTTGCGGGTGCTGTTCGCATCGAACAACCCGTTCACCGAGCTGCCACGCGTGCTAGGCCGCATGCCCCGGCTGGAGATGGTGGGCTTCAAGGCCTGCCAGATCCGCGCCGTGGCGGCCGATAGCCTGCCCGCGCAACTGCGCTGGCTGATCCTGACCGACAACCAGATCACCGAGCTGCCCGATACCCTGGGCGAGCGCCCGCGCCTGCAAAAGCTGATGCTGGCCTGCAACCAACTGCAGGCTTTGCCGCGCGGCCTCGCCCACAGCCCCCGGCTGGAGCTATTGCGCCTGGCCGGCAACCGCTTTGCCGCGCTGCCGCCCGAGGTGCTGGCCATGCCGGCGCTGGCCTGGCTGGCGATGGCCGGCAACCCGATGACCCAGCACAGCGAGCAGCAGGTGCTGCGGGCCCAGGCTCCACGCGGCTGGCGCAGC
Organism: Comamonas sp. MYb69; assembly: GCF_037479315.1. Taxonomy (NCBI): domain Bacteria; kingdom Pseudomonadati; phylum Pseudomonadota; class Betaproteobacteria; order Burkholderiales; family Comamonadaceae; genus Comamonas; species Comamonas sp. MYb69. The sequence goes on along the minus strand of NZ_JBBGZG010000010.1, from coordinate 25,835 downwards.
CAGGATCTGCAGCGGCATGAACTGCTGGGGCAAGGGGCCAGCGGCCATATCTACCGCGCCAGCCCTGTGGATGGTGCTGCCGATGTGGCGCTGAAAGTGTTCAAGGCGGGGCAGACGAGCGATGGCACGCCCCAGTCAGAAATGGCCGCAGGCCTGGCAGCTGGCGAGCACCCGCATTTGCTGACTCCGCTGGCGGTGCTGCAGCCGGATGCGGAGGCTGAAATGGACACCTCCACGTTGGCGATGGTCCTGCCATTGCTGCCCCCCGGCCTGCAGCCCTTGGCCGGCCCGCCCAGCCTGGCGAGCTGCACGCGCGATGTCTATGCCGACGGCGCCCGCTTCTCTCTTGCTGCCGCGCAACGCCTGCTCGCGCAGGTGCGCAGCGCCGTCGCGCATCTGCATGGCCGGGGCATGCTGCATGGGGATTTGTATGCCCACAATATTTTGTGGAACCCGGACACCGGCGACGCGGTGTTGAGCGATTTGGGCGCAGCATCGATGCTGGGCGAATTGCCAGCGGCGCAGCGCCTGCAGCTGCAGCAGATGGAGCTGCGCGCGCTGCAGCACCTGCAAGCCGAGGTGCTGGCGCGCACGCGGTAAATACGCCGGGCCTGCCCGGCGCAACGCCTTACTTCAGGAAAGCAGGCTTGGCGTAGCCGGGGAACTGGCTGTCCACCACGGCCTTGAACTCGGGCGAGCGGTAGGCGGCAGCCAGGTCCTGGGCCCAAGCGCTTTTCTCATTGCCGGTCTTGACGGCGACCACGTTCAGGTACTGGTCGGGCGTGTTCTCCAGCACCACGGCTTCGCTCAGCTTCAGGCCCGAGGAGACGGCAAAGTTGCCATTGACGACCACGTAATCGGCGTCTTCGAGCACGCGCGGCAACTGGGCGGCTTCGAGCGCCACAAACTTGAGCTTGTGCGGGTTGGCCGCCAGGTCCAGCTCGGAGATACGGGCCGGGTTCACACCCTCTTTCACCTTGACGAGACCTGCTTGCTGCAGCACCAGCAGGGCGCGCGCCAGGTTGCTCGGGTCATTGGGCAAAGCCACCTTGGCGCCGCTTTGGATATCGGCCAGGGTCTTGTGCTTTTTGCTGTAGACGCCCATCGGTGCCACCGGGCCTTGCACGATGGCTGTCAACGCCAGCTTGCGGTCGGTGGTGAACTGGTCAAAGTAGGCGCGGTGCTGGAAGAAGTTCGCGTCGAGCGAGCCGTCGGACAGCGCCAGGTTGGGCTGCACATAGTCGTTGAACTCGATCAGCTTGATCTGGTAGCCCTTTTTCTCCAGCTGCGGCAGGATGCCCTTTTGCAGCAGGTCGTAGTTGGAGCCGGCAGTGGCGCCAATCTTGAGGCTCTTCTTGGCCGCATCCTGGGCCATGGCAGGCAGGGACACAGCGGCAATCAAAGCCAGGGCAGCGCCAGCCACCACGGCACGGCGCCCAGCGGCGAAGGAAAAACGAGCGGACATCAAAAACTCTCCAGGCAATCCGAAAACGCAGCAACCAGATCCGAGCCTTTCCAAGCCCTGTGTGGACGGCGCCGCAGCAAACCCGCAAGTATGAACCTGCCAGCGGCCCTTCGCTCAGAAATTATCGATATCAGCTCATGCCATTGGGATCTATAAGCGCACAGCAAAAAGCCGCCCTATGGCCCACAGGACGGCTTGTGGTGTGTGTAGCGGCTTGGCTTGCACGAGCCGCAGCAGGGAACGGTCAAGCTCAGGGACGGCACCAGACCTGGATCACGCCCTGCATCATGTGCGCCAGCGAGTCGGCTGCGGCTGCGCTGGAGACCGGCCAGATGGTGAGGATAAAGGCCACCAGGACGGCGAGGACCAGGGCGATAAAAGAGGCTGCGTCAAACCAATGGCTGTGGTGGTGCTGAAACATGGTGAACCTCCTTTCCACGGAGACTGGTGTTACTTGAACCTGTGCCTCTGCCACCCCAACGCGGGATGGGAACTGTGGAATGTCTCTATTGCACCATGGAGCGTGTTTGCTGTCTGTCAGAAAACGTCTGTGCTTATACAGTTGTTTGTTGAACAAATTGCCCCGGAATCCGCCGGATAACCCCACAGCCAGCTTGGCACTTTTTGGGAATCGATCTGCACGCCAGAAGTCGATCATCCACAAGCCCTTTATTCATCGCATTTATTGCTATCCTTTTTGATAGTGGCTCGGGGCTTATCGGCAGGCGGGGTGGCTGTGAGAGCCTGCATGTTGCCGCAGTGTTAAGCGAACTTGCAGACATCTTTACGTCAACGTCTGGCAACTACCCGCAAAGCAGTGGCCAAAACAAGGTGGCTATCGCTGGCTTCAGCCCTGGTCCAGCCCTGTCCCTGGCCAGCGCTTGGTGCGACAATACGGCCCAGCCCTGCAAGCTGGCCGCAAGCCGCGTCTGTATGGGCTTTGCCAGCCATGAGCGGTTGGCTCGCCCGCTTGTCGCCCAGCCATCACCGCCACCGGATATGGGGTACCAAACCTGCCACTCCGCTGGAGCCATGGTCGCGACATGCAACTTGTATTTTTTGAAACCAGGCGGCACCGCATGCGTCGTTGCCTTTAACAGCTGACATGACCCTCCCTTTGGCCCAGCCCCTATCCACTGCAGACATCCGCCTGAGCGATGTGCACCTCAACCGGGGTGCGCAGACGGTGTTTCAGGGTCTGAGCCTGCACTTGACGCAGCAGCGCATTGGGCTCATCGGCGACAACGGCGCGGGCAAGACGAGCCTGTTCAGGCTGCTCTGCGGGCTCGAGCACGCCCACCAGGGCAGCGTGCAGGTCGCAGGCTGCGATGTGCAGCGCCAGCGCGAGCAATTGCCCGGCGTGGTGGGCCTGATGTTCCAGAACCCCGATGACCAGATCATCTTCCCCACCGTGGAGGAAGAGCTGGGCCTGAGCCTGCAATACCGTGGCGTGCCCCGCAAGGCCGCCATTGTGCAGGCGCGGGAGTTTTTGGCGGCGCGGGGCCTGGCCGACTGGGCGCCGCGCGCCGTCAGTGGCCTGAGCCAAGGCCAGCGCCAGCAGGTCTGCTTTTTGGCAATGCTGATGGCCGCCCCGCAGGTGATGCTGCTCGACGAGCCTTTTGCCAGCCTGGATCTGCCCGGCCAGGCACGCCTGGCGCGTGAGCTCGATGCCGCTCCCGCCCAGGTCATCATCTCCACCCATGTGCTGGACCATGTGCGCCAGTTTGAGCGCGTGCTGTGGCTGGACCAGGGCCAGCTGCGCGGCGACGGCCCGGGCGCTGCCGTCTGCGCGGCCTATGAGGCCGATGTAAAAGCGCGCATTGCCCAGCCACTGGATACGGCAGCCGCCGCCACCACGCCAGGGGCGCCGTGATGGGTACGCTCTACAGCGAAATCCCCAGCTGGATGCACCGGCTGCCCGCCGGGCTCAAGCTCTTGCTGCTGGCCCTGAGCAGCATGGCCTTGCTGGCGCTCAGCGATCTGCGTATACAGGCGCTGGCCTTTGCTGCGATTGCCTTGCTTTACGCGAGCCTCGGCGCGGCCTCGCGCCCCACGCGCCGGCTGGTGCTGGTGGCCCTGATTGCGTCGGCGCTGGTGGGTGGCCTGCATGCAGCCACCGGCCAGCCCTGGCTGGGCCTGGCCAGCGGCCTGCGCCTGGTCAGCACGACGATGCTGGGCGCGATGCTGACGGCGACCACCCGTTTTGGCGATCTGCTGGGCGTGGCCGAATGGCTGCTGTCGCCGCTCGCGCGCCTGGGTCTGCCAGTCGAGCGCCTGGCTTTGCAGCTGGGCCTGATGCTGCGCTTTGCCGAGCAGTTCTTTGTGCAATGGCAGCGCCTGGCCGATGCCTACCGGGTGCGCACTGGCCGCCCGGGCGGCTGGCGCTTGCTGGCACCGCTCACCATCCATATGCTCATCACCGCCCGCAAGGTGGCCGATGCGCTGGCCATTCGCCTCAAGCTCTAAGCCGCCAGGCGCCCCTCACCACCACCCGACACCACTGGAAACCACGGACATGCACATGACCACCGATCACCGCACCGAAACCCGCGCCCAGCGCATTGCCATGGTGGCGCTGTTTGCCGCGCTGCTGGCCGCCTTTGGCCTGATTCCCAAGATTGACCTGCCACTGGGCGTGCCCATTACCGCGCAGACCACCGGCGTGATGCTGGCCGGCTGCATGCTGGGCGCGCGCATGGGCTTTCAGGCCATGGTGCTGTTCCTGGCCGCGGTGGCGCTGGGCCTGCCGCTGCTGTCGGGCGGCCGGGGCGGCATGGGTGTGTTCTTTTTGCCGTCCGCAGGCTACCTTGTCTCGTACCCCGTCGCCGCTGCGGTCGCCGGCCTGGTGATGCGCGCCTTGGCGGGCAAGGGCCCCTCGTCGCCCGCGCGGCTGGCGGGTTGCGCCTTTGTGGCCTCGGTGGTGGGCGGCATTGTCGTGGTCCACGCCTTTGGTGTCGTGGGCCTGGTGCTGCTGGCCAAGCTGAGCTTGGTGCAGGCGGCCGTGGGCACCCTGGTGTTTGTGCCCGGTGACCTGGTCAAGTGTGTGCTGGTGGCGCTGATTGTGCACACGGTGGCACGCGGCCTGCCCGACTGGCGCTTTGGCGGGCGCCGCCTGTGAGCGGCTTGCAAGCGCCACTACCGCAGTTGGCCCCCTGGCAGCGCCTGGTGCATGGCCCGCTGGCCCATTGGGCGCAGCAGCGGCCCGATGCCATCGCCATTGATGATGGCGTGCAACGCATTGGCTTTGCCGATCTGCATGCCGCTGTAGCGCAGCAAGCCCAGGCCCTGGAGGCCCGGAATGCGCCCCACACGCGCCTGCTCGATGCCAGCCAGTCGCCGGCGGCGCTGATCAGCGATTTTTTGGCCACCAATGCCAGCGGCCGCTGCGCCGCGCTGGGCGACAGGGCCTGGTCGCCCGCCCAGCAAGCGCAGGCGCAGCAATGGGTAGACGCGCTGGCCGCCACGCCCCGCAACCACCAGGCCGATGCCGCATTACAGCCCTTCTACATTGGCTTTACCTCGGGCAGCACCGGGCTGCCCAAGGGCTTTCGGCGCCACCACCAGTCCTGGAGCGAGAGCTTTCGCGTGTGCGTCGATAGCTTTGGCGAGGCCGCCAACGGCTGCGTGATGGCCCCTGGCAGCCTGTCACATTCGCTATTCTTGTTTGGCGCGCTGCAAGGCATCTGGACGGGCGGCGGTATGCAGCTGCAGCCACGTTTTTCTGCGAGCCAGTGTCTGGCGACCTTGCGCGAGCAGGCCACGCCTTGCCTCGTGGCCGTGCCCAGCCAGCTGCTTGTGATGCTGCAGCTGGCCGAGCGCCGTGCGATCGCGCCGGTAGAGTCGCTCCAGCTGCTGATGATCAGCGGCGCGCGCTGGATGCGCCAGCACACACCGGCGCTGCAGGCGCTGTTCCCCCATGCGCGGATTGTCGAGTTTTATGGCGCCTCGGAATCGAGCTTTATCGCCTGGATGGATGCCAATGCCGAGGCCTCGCCGCAGGTGGTGGGCCGGGCCTTCAGCAATGTGCAGCTGCAGATCCGCGATGCAGAGATGCAGCCACTGCCCAGCGGCAACGTGGGCACCATCTGGCTCAAGAGCCCCATGCTGTTCATCGACTATTTGGGTGCGCAGGCCGATGCGACAGCTGCCCTGCGCGATGGCGACTGGCTCAGCGTGCGCGACATGGGCAGCCTGGATGCACAAGGCATGCTGACCCTCGTGGGACGCGAGAAGCGCATGATCGTCACCCAGGGCAAAAACCTGTTCCCCGAAGAGGTGGAAGCGGTGCTCTGCGAGCACCCGCGCGTGGCCGCTGCATCTGTGCATGGCGTTGATGATGCGCTGCGCGGCAAGCAGGTCTGGGTGGCGCTGCAATTGCGTGATCAAGCCAGCCCCTCGCCTGCACAGCCGCCATTGCAGCCGCTGGCCGATGCTGCGCTGGCCCGCGAGCTGGCCGCCTGGTGCCGCAGCCAGCTCGAAGCGCACAAATGCCCACGCCGCTGGTTCAGCGCCGCGCCCTGGCCGCAAACGGCCAGCGGCAAGACGGACCATCCCAAGCTTGCACAATGGCTGGCAGATGCGCTGGCCAGCGCCGACAAACCCGACTGATCGCGCAACACCACATGCCCACTCCACCCGTCTTTATCGCCAGCCATGCCCGCAGTGCTGTGGTGCCTGTCGGCGGCGCCTTCAAGCATCTGCAAACGCATGAGATGGCCGCGCCCGTACTGCAGGCCTTGCTGCAACGCGCGGGGCTGCCCACCGATGCGGTCGATGCCGTGGTGCTGGGCAATGCCCTGGGCGCCGGCGGCAACCCGGCACGCATGCTTGCGCTGGCAGGCCAGCTGCCGCTGCACTGCGCCGCCTACACGGTCGATACGCAGTGCTGCGCCGGGCTCGACGCCATCGCGCTGGGCGCCAGTCTGGTGGCCAGCGGCCAGGCCGAGGTGGTGGTGGCCGGCGGCGCTGAGGCCTGGAGCCGCGCCCCCATCCGCGCCACCCGGCCGCTGCATGCAGGTGACAGCGCCGTACCCTATGAGCGCCCGCCCTTTGCCCCGCTACCGCATGAGGATCCGGATCTGCTGCTGGCCGCCGCCCGCTATGCCGCCAGCGCCGGCTACAGCCGCGCCGCGCAAGAGGGCTATGCAGCCGCCAGCCATGCATGCGCGCTGGCGAGTGCCGCTGTGCTGGCCCGCGAGATCATCCCCATCGCGGGTGTGGTGCAAGACGCCTTTCCGCGCGCCTTGCGCCAGCGCCAACTGGACCGCATGCCCGTGGTCGCGCAGACCGATGCCGACCTGGCCGATGAGGCGCGCCGCGACCATGCCGTCAGCACCGTCGCCATCTCGCCCAAGGCTGATGCAGCGGCACTGGTGCTGTTGGTCAGCAAAGCCGCCTGCCGGCGCTGGGGCCTGTACCCTGCCGCGCAATGGCTGGGCCACCAGTCGCTGGGCGGCTCGCCTGCGATGCCGCTGGTGCTGGCCTTTGAGGCTGCCCAGGCCTTGCTGCAGCGAGAGGAACTGGGCTGGTCCCAGCTGGCCGCCATCGAGCTGCACGATGCCTTTGCGGTGCAGGGCCTGCAATGGCAGGCGCTGCTGCAAGACCAGGGTGCGAATGCCAGCCTGCTCAACCGCCATGGCGGCGGCATCGCGCGCGGCCACCCGATTGGGGCATCGGCTGCGGTGGCTCTGGTCCGCGTGCTGGCTGATCTGGAACAAGCGAAAACGGGCACATCCGCAGCCCTGGGGCTGGTGGCGGTAGCCGGTGCCGGCGGCCTGGGCAGCGCGGCGCTGGTGCGTCAGACGGCGCTGCTATATTGACGGGATGCTCAGCACCTTAGCCATTGCCAACTACCGCTCCTTGCGCCAGCTGCTGGTGCCGCTGGGGCAGCTCACCGTCATTACCGGGCCCAATGGCAGCGGCAAAAGCAGCGTCTACAAGGCCCTGCGCCTGCTGGCCGATATCGCCCATGGCGGCGTGGTGCGCTCCTTGGTGCGTGAAGGCGGCCTGGCATCCACCCTCTGGGCCGGGCCCGAAGAAATCACGGCGCGCATGCGCCGTGGCGAAGTACCGGTGCAAGGGACGGTGCGGCGCAAACCGCTGCAGCTGCAACTGGGCTTTGCGTCAGATGATGACGGCTTTGGCTATGCCATTGACATTGGCATGCCGGTCCCCAACCAGGCTCTGCAGGCCTTTGCACACGACCCCGAAATCAAGCACGAGGCGCTTTGGGCCGGCCCAACCTGGCGCCCCAGCGCCACGTTGGTGGAGCGCCAGGCTGCCCAGCTGCGCCTGCGCGGTGATGGCCGTGGCGCGGACTGGCAGCCGGTCGAGCGCCCTATCCCGCGCTGGGCCAGCATGCTGACCGAGTTTGTTGACCCCGTTGCCGCGCCCGAGATGCTGACCGTGCGCGAGCAGCTGCGCTCCTGGCGCTTTTACGACCATTTCCGCAGCGATGTGGATGCCCCTGCGCGCCAGCCGCAGCTGGGCACCTACACGCCGGTACTCAGCAACGATGGCGCCGATCTGGCAGCGGCCTGGGAAACCATCCATGCCATTGGCGACCATGAGGCGCTGATGGCAGCGGTGGACGATGCCTTTGCCGGCGCCACCATCTCGGTACACCAGGATGGCAGCCGCCTCGCGCTGCTGATGCACCAGCCCGGCCTGCTGCGCCCGCTGCATACCAATGAGCTGTCTGACGGCACCCTGCGTTACTTGCTGTGGATTGCTGCGCTGCTGACACCGCGCCCGCCGCAGATGCTGGTGCTCAACGAGCCCGAAACCAGCCTGCACCCCGACCTGCTGCCTGCCTTGGGCCGCCTGGTGGCTGTGGCGGCGCGCCAGACCCAGGTGATCGTCGTCACCCACGCCAACCGCCTGCTGGCCGCGTTGGAAGACGCCGCCGCCGAGCTGGACTACCAGGCCATCCATTTGGAAAAGAATCTGGGCGAGACCCATATCGCCAATATCCCAGCGAGCGAGCTGCCGCGCTGGCAATGGCATGAGCGCTAGACCCAGGTGCCTGCCTCAATCGAGGCGTTTGAAGTAGGCGTCCAGTTCCGCGCGCGCGGTCAAGGTCTGGTTCACCGGCGCTGCCATATCCTCATAGCCAAGCGCCATGCCGCAGACTACCGTTTGCGTGGCCGGCAGCGCCAGCGCATCGCGGATCAGACCCGGGTACGAGGCCATGGCGCCAATGGCACAGGTCGCCAAACCGCGTGACTGCGCCGCCAGCATCAGTCCGTAGATGGCCATGCCCAGGTCCATATAGCCGCCCGGCCCAAAGCCACTGTCGATGGTGATGATGAGGGCCACGGGGGCATCAAAAAAGCGAAAGTTGCGCCCAAACTGCGCGCCCCGCCCGGCTGCATCGCCCCGCTCCACGCCCAAGGCGCCATACAAGGCCTGGGCCGCTGCTACCTGGCGCTTGCGCAGCGACAGCGGCAGAGGGTTGGGGAAATAGCCATAGTCCTCGGCCTCTTGCTCGCCCGCCGCATAGGCCTGCTGCAGGCGGCTGGAGAGCTGGTCGCGCCGCGCGCCGCACACCTGCCAGAAGTAGCCGGGCTGCAAATTGGCGCCACTGGGCGCACGCCGTGCCTCCTGCAGGCAATCGTGCAGCAGTGCATCGGCGACAGGCTGCGAGCTAAAACCACGCACCGAGCGGCGCAGCTGCGCGCTGCTGGCTGCTGGGGCGGCCGTGCTGATAAGGTAAGGAGAAAGAGGCTTGTTCATGGCAGTGGCCGCCATTGTAGTGAATGGGCGCTTGTATTTGCCATCCAGCCGCCTCGGGCCACGCGGGCAGCGCCGCGCGGGCAGTGCCGACTTGCAGCACAATCCATCCACTTCTCCGCCGTGGCGGAGCGTTCTCCCTCGCCCTCTGCTATGTCGACCTCATCTCCCTCTTCTGACGCGCCGCAAGATGCCCCCAGTGGCAATACGCTGCTCTGGATCCTGTTGGCGCTGGCCCTAGGTTTCGCCGTCTGGCAGCCGCGCAGCCCGCAGGCCACCATGGCGCTGGTCGATTGGCAAACCATTGGCGCCTTGGCCGGCCTGCTGGCGATCACCCAAGCGGTCGAGCGCAGCGGCATGCTGCAGGCCACCGCGCAGCGGCTGCTGACGCGGATATCGACCTTGCGCGGCCTGGCACTGCTGCTGACGGCCACTGCGGCGCTGCTGTCGGCCCTGGTGACCAACGATGTCAGCCTGTTTCTGCTGGTGCCGCTGACGGCCGTGCTGGCCGCCCAGGCCCATTTGCCGTTGGCGCGCCTCGTGGTGCTGCAGGCCTTGGCGGTGAACGCCGGCTCCGCCCTCACCCCCATCGGCAACCCGCAAAACCTCTACCTCTGGCACCGCTCTGGCGAGAGCTTTCTGGGCTTTATGGCGATGATGGGCCCGACCGTCGCCATCATGCTGGCCTGGCTGCTGGTGGCAGTGTGGTGGCTGGTGCCGCGCACCGCCATCACGCTCAAGCCGGCTACTGCAGCCGTTGCCGTGCAGCCGCGTCTGCTGAGCATCGCGGTGCTGCTGTTTGTGGCCTTTGTCATCGCACTGGAGCGCCACTGGACCCTGGCCGGCCTGGGCCTGGTGTTTGGCGTGTTTGCACTGGCAGCGCCCCGGGTGCTGCGCGGCGTGGACTGGGCCTTGCTGGCCACCATTGCGCTGATGTTTGTGGTGCTGCGCCAGGTGGCAGAGCTGCCTGCGATGCAAGCGCTGCTGCTGCAGTGGCCGATTGCCGAAGGCTGGCGCGCCTACCTGGCCGCCATTGTGGCCTCACAGGTCATCAGCAATGTGCCCGCCACCATTTTGCTCGACGGCGCCGTACGCGACCTGCCCGCCCTGGCCGCTGGCGTGAGCGTGGGCGGCTTTGGCTGCGTGCTGGGCTCGCTCGCCAACCTCATCGCCCTGCGCCTGGCGCGCCTGCCCAATGGGCTGTGGGAGTTTCATCGCATCAGCATTCCATTCTTGCTGGTGTGCGCGGCCTCGGCGGCATTGTTGCGCTTGCGGTGAAGTGGCACATGCGATGGCGCCATATTTTGCCAAAGCAGTTGAAGCCAAACCTCAGCGAAGCTGCCACACCCGGCTAAATCCTCGCGGGGCTTTCCCCAGTCTCGCGGATCAATGTCTCAGCAGGAATGCCAAGACCTCGATGCAGGCTACGAATCATGGTCAAAGAGAGCGGGCGCTTGTGCGCTAGCACCTCATAGACCCGATTGGTCTGCCCGATCATCGGCACAAGATCCTTCACTGACAGTCCTTGTTGATCCATTCGAAACTTAATGGCCTCAATAGGGTCCGGTGGGTCTATGGGATAGTGCTTCCGCTCATAGGCCTCAATCAGCGTAACAAGCGCGTCAAACGCTGCCCCTTCTTCACTGTCTGGATCTGGCTCGGTTGGTGCATCAAAGAATGCCTCAGCCGCTTTCAAAGCGGCTTGGTAGTCAGCCTCTGTGCGAATCGGTTTGAGTTGGAATTTCATGCTTTATGCTCCACAGTTTCGACGTCAGCCTGGTCATATTCCTCATGGGTGCCAACGAACTTGATGAACATGACCCCAGCTTTGTAAACCACCGCAACGACGATGCGATAGTCATTGCCCTTGATGTTGAACACAACACGGTTGTTTCCAACAAAGCTTGCATTGCGGTACTGAGCCTTGATCTCAGCCGGTGTTTTCCATTCTGCACTGGAAACCTCTTGGTACCAACCCTGCAAAGGAGCCATCGCGAGTGGATGCTTCTCCCAGAATGTGCGCAACGTGGACAGGGCAATGATTCGCATAGGGTGAATTTTAGTCCCGAATTGGGACTGATACAAGTGACTGTGTAGTTTGGCTCTGCTGAGAAGCCAAAATAATGCCAAGGAGGTTTTCCTCAAGTACGCCGCAGCTGGACCAAGGCAGATCTGACCACCAGCATGCAGCAAAATGGAGCCTAGCAAGAATTCCGATGGTGCGAAGGACTGGTAGCTGTGTTGGTCGCTAGCGCATTTCTGGCGGCCAAACGCCTCCACACATCATTGATTAATAGAAAGATATTTTTATGCGCATAGCCACTTGGAACGTCAACTCCCTCTCCGTCCGTTTGCCGCAGGTGCTGGAATGGCTGGCGGCCAACCCGGTCGATGTGCTGGGCCTGCAGGAGCTCAAGCTGACCGATGACAAGTTTCCACATGAAGCTTTGGCAGAAGCCGGCTACCAGGCAGTGGCCTTTGGCCAGAAGACCTACAACGGCGTAGCCCTGCTCAGCCGGGGCGAGCTCAAGGATGTGGTGCGCGCCAACCCGCAGTTTGCCGATGAGCAGTCGCGCATCATTGCCGGCACGGTGGCCAGCCCGGCTGGCGATATCCGCGTGATCAACTGCTACTTCGTCAACGGCCAGGAGCCGGGCTCGGACAAGTTTGCCTACAAGCTGCGCTGGCTCAGCGGGCTGGAGGCCTATGTGAAGGCCGAGATGGCCTTGCACCCGCGCCTGGTGCTGGTGGGCGATTTCAATGTGGCGCCGGAAGACCGCGACAGCTACGACCCCGATGGCCTGCGCGACACCATCCACCATACCAAGGAAGAGCGCGATGCCTTCCAGGGCCTGCTCGCGCTGGGCCTGACCGATTCTTACCGCCTGTTCGAGCAGCCCGAGAAAAGCTACAGCTGGTGGGACTACCGCATGCTGGGCTTCCAGAAAAACCGGGGTCTGCGCATTGACCATATCCTGGTGAGCGACGCACTCAAGGGCGCGGTGAGCGCCTGCACGATTGACCGCGCACCGCGCAAGAACAAGCAGCCCAGCGACCATGCACCGGTGGTGGTGACCTTGGGCTGATCTGGCCTTCGGCCAATGCAAAAACGGGCCGCAGCCCGTTTTTTTGTTGTCTGTACCGCGCTGAGCGCAGCCCTCAATCAAGCCTTGGGATCTGTCTCCGGCAGCGCATGCATCGCCAGCGCGGCCTCGGCATCGAGCTTGCGGCTCAGGGCTTCGGCGTCTTCTTCGGACAGCAACTCTCCCTCCCACTTCGCGACCACAGCAGAGGCCAGCGAGTTGCCCACGGCATTGGTCGCGGAGCGCCCCATGTCCAGGAAGGTGTCGATGCCCAGGATCAGCAGCAGACCTGCTTCAGGGATATTGAAGTGGCTCAAGGTGGCGGCAATCACCACCAGCGAGGCGCGCGGCACCCCGGCAATGCCCTTGGAGGTGAGCATCAGCACCAGCAGCATGGTGATCTGCGTGCCCAAGGACAGCTCGATGCCATAGGCCTGTGCGATGAACAGGGTCGCAAAGGTGCAGTACATCATCGAGCCATCGAGGTTGAAGGAGTAACCCATCGGCATCACAAAGCTCGAGATCTTGCGCTTGACGCCAAAGCGGTCCAGCGCGTCGAGGATCTTGGGGTAGGCAGCTTCGGAGCTGGCCGTGGCAAAGGACACCATAAAGGCCTCCTTGATGAGGGTCAGCAGCTTGAACACGCGCTTGCCCAGGAAGGCCATGCCGGCCAGCACCAGCAGCGACCACAGAATGAACAGGCCCAGGTAGAACTCGCCCATGAACACGGCGAACTTGAGCAGAATGCCCAGGCCATTGATGGCCACGGTCGAAGCCATGGCCGAGAGCACGGCCAGCGGCGCGAGCTTCATCACATAGCCTGTGATCTTGAGCATCACGTGTGACAGCTCATCAATGGCGGCCAGAAGCGTCTTGGCTTTGTCGCCCAGCGCGGCCATGGCCACACCAAAGAACATCGAGAACACGACGATCTGCAGGATCTCGTTGTTCGCCATCGCTTCGGCAAACGACTTGGGCACGGTGTGGTTGATGAACTCGCGCAAGGTGAACTTGCCGGTGGCCAGGTTCGTGGCCGCGCTCACATCGGGCAGCGGCAGACCGAGGTTGGCGCCGGGCTGCAGCACATTGGCCAGCACCATGCCCAAGAGCAGCGACACGAGCGATGCGGTCAGGAACCACATCATCGCCTTGAAGAACACCCGCCCCACCGAGGCGGCATCGCCCATGTGCGCAATGCCCACCACCAGGGTCGAGAACACCAGCGGCCCGATCAGCATCTTGATCAGGCGCAGGAACACATCCGAGACGATAGCGATATAGCCAGCAATATCCTTGGCAGCGGCTGCATCCGCAGCGCCTGCATTGACTGCGTAGCCCAGTGCAATACCGGCCAGCATCGCCGCCAAAATCCACAGCGCCGACGAAGAGCCCTTTTTGCCCGTGAGAGCCATAACCAATACCTTTGATGTCTGTGATTTATGGTGCTGTCCAGGGCGATCTGGGCCTCGTATGCGGCACATCAGCAAGGCGTTCATGCTGGACTGTGTGCGCTTTTTCCAGCCCGGGCAGGCTTTGCTGCCGGGAGCAAGCGGCGGTTCGGCCGCAAAAGGGAAGAGCGATGAGGCTGCCTTGGACGGCAGGATTGCAGGTTCTGCGGGCCCGATTGTAGCCGCAAGTTTTTACGGGTAAACGCGTACGCCTTGAGAAAGTGGGCGCCTACATGGTAATTTTTTCCCAATTCACGGGAAATATTACAAAGCTGCCAGGCAACTTACGGCGCAGTGCGGGCGGCTTCACAGGCAGTCTGCCCGCTCTCGTATAGACGTCTTGCAACAGCTTATTCAGAACGCGCGCTCTAGCGCGCGCGGGCGTCCTGCATATGCTGCAGCTCATCGGTATAGCGGCGCAGCTGCTGCGCCTGGCCTTGCAGCAGCGGCCGCACATCCAGCGGCAAGGCCGATTCCAGCACGCGCTGGTAGCGCTCTGCCACCAGCACCAGACTGAGGTTGCACTCGGCAATCAGGTCGCGGTCGCTGTGGAGGTTGGCGCGCTGCTTGAACTCGGTCCAGCGGCGGTGCATGCGACCAGCGGCGCTCAATCCTGGCCGCTCGACCAGCGGGCTGGGCTCGGCCAGTTGCAGCTGCACATCCTGCAGCTGCCAGTCCATGGCGCGGAACTGCTCGGCTAGCGCATACAGATGGCTGCGCAACGCAATCGCCCGGGCTTGCTCGCTGCCCGCGACCAGGCATTCCTCGCAATCGGCCAGTCCTTGCTGCAGCACGCGCACCGCGTGCTGCACCTGGGCGGCAGACAGCTGTTCGCCTTGCAGGCCGCTGATCGCATGGTCATAGGCAGCGCGTGCAATGGTCCTCGCCTCGGGCCAGTCCATGGGGTTGCTGCCGCGCACATGCTGCCACTGCACCTCCAGTTGGGTGGCCAGCGCATCAAAGCCCGAGGGGTTACGCTGCGCGGCATACCAGCCCAGCGCCAGCGCCGGGCGGTAGGCCTCGAAGGGTTGGCCCGCCACATAAAAATCCATGCTTTGGTAGTGGCTGCGCCAGTAGCTGTCTTCGCGCGCTGGGTTGCCCCACAGGGCCTTGGCCTTGGGCGGCAGGCCGCCGGCCATGGCGCTGTGCAGCGCGTCGCCCGCCAGCTGAGCCATGCCATTGGCGGTCGACGCTGCCAGCCGCAAGCTATTGAGCAGCGCCGAGCGCTGGCGGCCAATGCGTTCGGGCGAATTGCGGTACGCCTGGGCCGAAAACACCGAAGTCATCTTTTGCATGGATTGCACCACCGGACAGACAGGAATAGCCCATTGTGGCACGGTTCAAACCGTATCGATGGCGGGCCTCTGTCAGCGAAACCGCCGCTTTGAAAGGCGGCGGTTTTTCTAAAGATCGGCGCGCTTACGCATCAATCATCGCTGGCCGACAGCCCCAGCTCCTGGATCTTGCGCGTGATGGTATTGCGGCCAATGCCCAGGCGCTGGGCCGCTTCCATGCGGCGGCCATGGGTGGCGGCCAGTGCACTCTTGATCAGCTGCGACTCAAAGCGGCGGCTGAGCACATCCCAGACCTCGGTGCTGCCCGATTGCAGCAGCACATCGGCCTCGCGGGCCAGATCGCCCTCCCAATCACCGCCCTGCGCTGCGCCATTGGCCACGCCATGGACGGGTATGGACACGGCAGGCAGGCTGGCTGGCACCTCCGCGGCAGCGGGCCGGTAGCTGTGCTCTTGCGGCGCAGCCTGCACGGCTTGCGCTGCGCTGGGCTGGCTGGGGGTGACCGGCGGCGCAGCAGGCGTGGCCTGCAGCACTTCCGGTGGCAGATCCTGCACGGACACCCATTGCGCGGGCGCCATGACGGTGATCCAGTGGCAGATGTTCTCCAGCTGCCGCACATTGCCCGGGAACGCAAACTGGGCCAGTTGGGCCAGTGCCGCTTCCGACAGCTGCTTGGGCTCCACCCCCAGTTGCTTGGCGCTGGCAGCCAGAAAATGCCGCGCCAGCATCGGAATGTCTTCCTTGCGCTCGCGCAGCGGTGGCAGGCGCAGGCGGATCACATTGAGGCGGTGGAACAAGTCCTCGCGGAACACGCCCTTGTGCACCCGGTCTTCCAGGTTCTGGTGGGTGGCCGCTATCACGCGCACATGCGACTTGACCGGCACATGGCCGCCCACACGGTAGAAATGCCCGTCAGACAGCACGCGCAGCAGCCGGGTTTGCAGGTCAAACGGCATGTCGCCGATTTCGTCCAGAAACAAGGTGCCGCCCTCGGCCTGCTCAAAGCGGCCCCGGCGCTGGGTCTGCGCGCCGGTGAAGGCACCGCGCTCATGGCCGAACAGCTCGCTCTCGAGCAGATCCTTGGGGATGGCCGCAGTGTTGATGGCGACAAAAGGGCCGCCCGCTACCGGCGAATGCTTGTGCAGCGCGCGCGCGACCAGCTCCTTGCCCGAGCCAGACTCGCCCGTCACCATCACCGTGACATTGCTTTGCGACAGCCGGCCGATGGCACGGAACACATCCTGCATCGCAGGCGCCTGGCCGAGCATCTCTCCGCCGCCAGCGGCCTGCGATAGCTCGGGCGCCTGGCTTTCGCTCTGCTGCACGGCGCGCTTGATCAGCTCCACCGCCTTGGGCAGGTCAAAGGGCTTGGGCAGGTATTCAAAGGCTCCGCGCTGGAAGGCCGAGACGGCGCTGTCCAGGTCCGAGTACGCGGTCATGATGATGACCGGCAGCTGCGGATGGTCTTCGTGCACCTGTTCGAGCAACTGCAGGCCATTGCCGCCCGGCATGCGGATGTCGCTGACCAGCACCGACGGCGCCAGCGCCTGGTCGCTCACATTGTCAAAGGCTTCGAGTACTTCCTTGGGATGCACAAAGCTGCGCGTGGGCAGCTGCTCGCGGGCGAGTGCCTTCTCCAGTACAAATCGGATCGACGGGTCATCATCCACTATCCAGATTGGTTTCATTGTCGCTATCACCCTACCCTTACAGTTCTACATACCGTGGTCCTGCAGCAAGGGAAGCCAACTGCCCCCTAGTCTGTCAACGGCAGCATGATGCGGAAATCCGTGCGCCCGGGCTCGCTCTCGCATTCAATCAGGCCTTCATGCCGTTGCACAAAGGTCTGCGCCAGCGGCAAACCCAGGCCCGTGCCACCATCACGTCCGGTCACCAAGGGGTAGAAGATCCGCTCCTTGATGTCCGGCTCGATGCCAGGACCGTTGTCGATGACATGCAATTCCAGTGCCAACTTGTGCCGCTTGCGGCCCAAGGTCAGCTGCCGGGCAATGCGGGTGCGCAAAGTAATGCGCGCATTGTCCTGGGCCATTTGCGGGACCAGCACCTGCGCAGCATTTTGCACAATGTTCAGCAAGGCCTGGATCAGCTGCTCGCGGTCACCACGGATCTCGGGCAGCGAGGTGTCGTAATCGCGCTCGATGCGCAGGCCCTGCGGGTACTCCAGCAGCACCAGCTGGCAGACGCGCTCGCAGACCTCGTGGATATTCACATCCCCCACCGTGTGCGGGTGGCGGTGCGGCGCGAGCAGGCGGTCCACCAGGGCCTGCAAGCGATCGGCCTCGTGGATGATGACGTCGGTGTATTCCTTGAGCTGGGCATCGGGCAGCTCCAGCTCCAGCAGCTGGGCCGCACCCCGTATGCCGCCCAGCGGGTTCTTGATCTCGTGGGCAAGGTTGCGGATCAGCTCCTTGTTGGCCAGCGCCTGCTCGCGCACACGCTCCTCGCGGTCCTGGCGCACCTGCTGCTCCAGCGGCCACAGCTCCACCAGAATGCTCTCCTCCTCCTCCCACCAGGAGAGGTTGGCATGCACGGGAAAGGCGTCTTGCAGGCTGCGCCGCAATTGCGCCTCAAAGCGCAGCGAGGAAAAGCGCTGCGCGCGCGCATCCACCAGGGCCTTGTGGATCAGCTCATCGTCCTGGAAAAATCCACCAAAGTAGTGGCCCAGAATGCTTTTGCGCGAGACGCCCAGCGCATTCTCCAGCGCCGCATTGACCCGCACGGCGGCGCCATCGAGCCGTATCACGGCGACCAAGGTGGCGATGTGTTCCAGCGCCTGCCATTCGCGATCCATGGCACGGAGGTCAGACATGGGATATGCCCCAAAAGGTAGAAGCTTTGATTATGGGGCCGGCAGGCGTTGGAGCTCACGCTGGATGCCGGCGATATCGCTGTCGTTGCGCGTGATTTCCTGCTTCAGATCGGCCACGCGCTTGGTGTAGAAGGCAGGGTTGCGCATCTCCAGGGCGTTTTTCTCGGGCTCGCCGTTGTTGTACTCGCGCGCCAAAGCAAGCTTTTTATCCTGGGCCTTTTTCAGCTCGGTCTCGAGGATGAGGCGCGCATCGGAATCGCGGGCGCGGCCATCGGCCGTGGTGGAGCGTGGCGCGGGGGTGGCAGCGGCGGGCGCGCGCGCGGGGCGCGGGGCAGCTGCGGGGGCATTGGGGGAGGGCGCCGGGCTGGCAGCAGGCGTGTGCGGGCGCGTGCCTTGCACGATGGTGACATTGGCGCCTTCAACCACGGCGCAGCCCTTTTGCCGCGCCTTGGCCACATCGTTGGTGTATTCATTGCCACAGCGATAAATGCGATCCTGCGCCACCGCGCCTTGCGCACATGCCACTGCCACCATCAAAAACAACAACTTTGTATGCATAACCCCGTTTCGCCCGTTCACTCCACTTTGCCCGTATGTCCGTGACAGCCCGTTAGCGGCTTTGCACGATGGCCCCTCTCTGCAACCTGCAGTGTAGCTACAAAGGAGGCCGATCATGCCGAACAGTTCCTGCTGTTACAGATTCACCCCTGTCCGGGCATGCCCCCTGCCCCGAGAGCACGCATAAAAAAAGGCCTGCCACCTTCGCAGGTCGGCAGGCCGTTTTGCCCAAAGGGCCAGGCCACAAGGGCCTGGCCAGCAGGGGCTTACAGCGAGTAGTACATGTCGTATTCGACAGGGTGCACGGCTTGGCGGAAGCGGGTCACTTCGCCCATCTTCAGCTCGATGTAGGCGTCCAGCATGCTGTCGCTGAACACGCCGCCCTTGGTCAGGAACGCGCGGTCGGCATCCAGTGCTTCCAAGGCCTGGTCCAGGCTGTGGCACACGGTAGGCACCAGCTTGTCTTCCTCTGGAGGCAGATGGTACAGATCCTTGGTGGCAGCTTCACCCGGATGGATCTTGTTTTCCACGCCGTCCAGACCGGCCATCAACAGCGCTGCGAAGCCCAGGTAGGGGTTCATCAGGGGATCGGGGAAACGTGCTTCCACGCGGCGGCCCTTGGGGTTGCTCACGTAAGGAATACGGATCGATGCCGAGCGGTTCTTGGCCGAGTAAGCCAGCTTCACAGGCGCTTCGAAACCAGGAACCAGGCGCTTGTAGCTGTTGGTGCCAGGGTTGGTGATGGCGTTCAGTGCACGGGCGTGCTTGATGATGCCGCCGATGTAGTACAGCGCGAAATCGGACAGACCGGCATAGCCGTCACCGGCGAACAGGTTCTTGCCGTCTTTCCACACGGACTGGTGCACGTGCATGCCCGAGCCGTTGTCGCCCGAGTATGGCTTAGGCATGAAGGTCGCGGTCTTGCCGTAGGTGTCTGCCACGTTCCAGATCACGTACTTTTGCACCTGGGTCCAGTCCGCACGTTCCACCAGGGTGGAGAAACGGGTGCCCAGTTCGTTCTGGCCAGCGCCCGCCACTTCGTGGTGGAACACTTCAACCGGGATGCCCAGCGATTCGAGCAGCAGGGACATTTCAGCGCGCATGTCCTGGGTGCTGTCAACAGGAGGCACGGGGAAGTAGCCGCCCTTGACGCGTGGACGGTGGCCACGGTTGCCGTTGTCGAACTTGGCGCCGCTGTTCCAGGGTGCTTCGTACTCTTCGATGTCGAAGAAAGGGTTGTTGGGTTCGGTGCTCCAACGCACGCCGTCGAAGATGAAGAATTCTGGCTCTGGACCGAAGTAGGCGGTGTCGCCCAGGCCCGATGCCTTCAGGTAGGCTTCTGCGCGCTTGGCCACCGAACGTGGATCGCGGTCATAGGCCTTGCCATCACCGGGCTCGATCACGTCGCACTGCAGGAACATCGTGGTTTCGTCAAAGAACGGATCGATGTTGGCGGTGTTGGGATCGGGCATCAGCAGCATGTCGGATGCTTCGATACCCTTCCAGCCAGCGATGGAGGAGCCATCAAACGCGTGGCCCGAGGTGAACTTGTCTTCGTCAAAGTGCGAGATAGGCACCGTGACGTGCTGTTCCTTGCCACGGGTGTCGGTGAAACGCAGATCAACGAACTTGACCTCGTTCTCGTCCAACATGCTCATCACATCTGCAACGCTCTTGGCCATCTAATGCTCCAAAGAAAATCGTGAATAAAAAGGGCTGTGCCAAGACTAAAGCAGTTTACGTGCCAGTTTTGTGACATGCCCATGCCGACCAGAAAATGCGGGCCCGCCAGAACGCGATCGCAGCCGGACTGTGCCCAATGCCAGACTGTACCGCGCTTTTGGCCTGGGCCTCCGAGGGGCGACGAGGATTTTGCATCCCACCGCCCAGATCCGTGCAGACCAGGGCCTGCATTGCCGAGCAAGCACCAAGATGGTGCAAAACTAACAGCACTTTATGCGGATGGCGCACATGCACCAAAATAGTTATTTATGCACCACATTGGTGCGTAGGCGGCTGAGGCACTGGCCGAGCCCATTGGCACATGCCCTGCTCCGCGCCCTTCCCTCTTTGAAGAGGTTCTTACTTGGGCTCCGTGCCATCGGCCAGCAAGCCGGCATCGGATGTATCGGCCACGAGCGGCTCCGCCACCGGCGGCTGCGGCTGCGCGCCCAGGTCGCCATTCTCGATCCGCAGCTGCTGCAGCGCGGCCAGGCAGAAGTGGATGAACCACAGCGAGGAAAACGCAAAGGTGATGGCATAGATCCACACGGCAATGGGTATCAGCACGACAAAGCCAATGGTGAACACCATGCCCGAGGCCCAGACAACGCTGGGCGCAATGCCGATATAGCCCGAGATGATGCCCATCAGCAAGAGCGGCCAGCGGTGGCGCTGCAGCAGCGTGTCGCGCTCAGCCTTGCTGGCATGCTCGGCAAGGGCATCCACACTCATCACGCGGTAGGTCAGCCAGCCCCAGATGACGGGCGGCACAATCAGCACCAAAGGCGGGATCAGCCACAGCGGCATGGTGACGACAAAGGCCACAATGGCCACCGCCGAGGTGCTCAAGGCCCAGAGCACGCTGGTGACCAGACCCATGCCCTGCTTCTTCTCCAGCCGGGCAAAGCGCTGCTCGGTCACCATGTTGACCAGGGCCGGCGTCATCAAAAGCGCAATCACCAGCAGCGCGACCACCGCTGCCACCGGCGTGATCAGGATCAGCACCACAAAGGGCGCAATGCCGGCCGCAAAACCTTCGGTGCCACTGCTGCCAAACCAGCTGAATACCGTGCGCAGCCAGCCAATCGTCTCCACCCAGTGCTGCATCGTCGCCACGGCGCCCGACCAGTAAAAATAGCTCCAGCCACCCAAGGCCACCAGCATCACCACCAGTGGCAGCACCGACAGCAGCATGACCCGGGGCCGGAAACAATAGGCGGCGGCACGCCAGAAGGCATCAAACATCAGGCGGGAGCCCGCAGACGCGAGGGGCATGGGGTGAACTCCTTGTGTATCTGGGCGGGTGGCCAGGCTGGCGGGCCGCTCAGTGATTCGGTATCAAGCGGGTGTGCCGCACCTAGGCGCGGCCCAAAAGGCGCAGTACCCCACGCCATTGCTGGCTCCAAAAGCCGCGCCCGTAATCACGCAGCTGCCCTTGCCGGTTGGGCTGCACCTGGTCACGGATGCCGGTGGGGTCATAGCGTAGCTCAAAGTTGGCGGTGCCAAAAAGCATATCCCACCATGGCAGCAGCACACCAAAATTGCAGCCCCCCAAGCGGGTGCGCGGGGCAGCCTCGCCGGCTTTCACAGCGGTTTTGGGCGCGGCATTGTTGGCAGGCGACTCATGGCCGATGCCGATCGCATGGTGACGGCGGTGAAAACGCGGGCTGATCCACAGCCGCTCACCCAGGCGGCCAAACCACAGGCGCAGATTGGCATGCTGCAGGCTTTCGCTCAGCTGGGTGATCGCGACAATCGCCACAAACTGGCTGGGTGCGACACCGATCAACACGGCGACAAACACCAGAATACTGTCATGCACCAGGTCATCGAGCAGGTGGTTGCGGTTGTCGCTCCACATCGTCATCTGCTGCTGCGAATGGTGCAAGGCATGCAGGCGCCACCACCAGACAAACTGGTGCTGGCCCCGGTGGATCCAGTAGGCGACAAAGTCGAACACCACCAGGTAGATCAACAGGCTGACCCAGCCCAGGTCGGTCACGCCAGGCCAGAGCGCGTCCAGGTGCCAGGTCTCAAAGCCGCGCACGCGCAGCGCGCCCACCACCATGTCCCACAGCGGATCGATGGTAAAGAACAAGGCCAGGCGGAACAGGCCCAGGCGATGGATAAAGGTGTAGAGCATGTCCACACGGATCGCATGCCGGTCGGTCACGGCCTCGACCGGCCGCCAGCGCTGCAAGGGCGCAATCACCAGCACCATGACGAGGATCTGCAGGCAGCCTACGAGGAACCAGCCCGCTGCCGTGTAGCCATCTTCCAGATAGCTGGCCAGGCCGAGGTTGAACAGCAGCGGCTGCAGCAACTGCTCAAACAGCCACTGCTGTGCGTTGTCAAAAAGCGTGCTGAGAAATTCCATGGCAAACCATTAGTTCAAACCGGGCCGCAAGCCCTGCAGCCGCCAGTGTGCGCTACGACAAGCGCTCTCAGCCACCATGCTGACGAATCCAATCTTGGTACTGCGGGTGCTCACGCAAGGTGGCAAAACAAAATCCCTTGGCCTGCAAGCCTTCAATCAAGGGCTGCAGCACGGCGGGTGCCCAGGGGTCCTTGCGGTCCCAGATGCCCAGGTGGGCCAGCAAGATATCGCCGGGGCGGATGTCGCGCAGCGCCTTGTCCAGCAACTGCTGGTTGGGGTACTTGTCGCTGGGCAATTCATCGCCCAGAAAGCCCGCTGGCGACCAGCCCACATGGGCATAGCCGCAGCGCCTGGCCGCCGCAATCAGGCTGGGCGAGGTCTTGCCGCCGGGCGCGCGGAACAGCGGCAAAGGCTTGACGCCGGTGATCTTGGCCAAGCGGTCTTCAGATTGCTGGATCTGCGCGCAGTACTGTGCGGCCGACCATTCAAAACGCTGCCCGGCCTGCGGGCCTTGCGAAGGCTGCACCTTGAAGCGGGGCGCAGCACCTGCCGGCACTTTGATGTCGCCACGCCAGTAGGTATGGTCCCAGGTGTGCGAGGCAAAGACATGGCCTTCTGCAGCACGCGCGCGCCACCAAGGGGCCCAGTGGTCACCCAGGCTGCCATCGCCCTCCTTGGTGCGCTCATTGGCGGCAAAGAAGGTCACCTTCACCTGCGTCTTGCGCAAGACGTCGGCGATCTGGTTGGCCACGCCCATGTGGCCGGTGTCCAAGGTCAGATAGACAGGCTTGCTGCAGCTGCCTGCCGCAGTGGCTGCAGCGGCAGGCGCTGGAGCAGCAGGCTGGGCAAAGGCAGCTGCGCTGCCCCAACTTGCGGCCAGAAGCCAGAAAAATGTGCTGCGCATGGCGTGGAGATCCCCTCTGCTACTGACTCAATAATGCACGGGCCATGCACTAGCGCGGTGCGTGGTCCAGCACCCAGATGCCATGCGGCGACTTGCCCACCTTCACCTGGTTGACCACCTTGCGCTCGACCGTATCGATCACGCTCATCTTGCCCGCCCAGCGCGAGCTGAGGTAGATATAGCGGCCATCCGGGCTCACATCCATGCAGTCAGGGCCGCTGGGGCCGGGATAGCGGTCAACGACCGTCTGGCTCAGCATGTCGAGCTTGCTGATGGTATTGGCCACCCGGTTGCTGACAAAAAGATGGCGGCCATCGCCGGTCGCGCGGAAGGCGTGTGCACCCTTGTCGGTCTTGATGGTCTTGACCAGCTGGGGCTCTGCGCCGCTCACATCAAACACCTGCACGCCGTCGCTGCCGGTCAGTGCGACAAAAACGAATTTGTCGTCCGGGCTGCCATACAAGTCAGCGGGCATCTGCCCCGTCTTGGTGCGCCATTTCAGGGTCTGGGTGGCGATGTCGATCGCGACCAGCTCATCGCTGTCCTGCATGGTCGAGTAGATCGTCCGGCTCTTACTGTCGATCCACAGGTGGCTGGGCGTCTTGCCGGTGGCAATGCGCTTGACCAGCTTGGGCTCTTGCCCATCCCAGCGGTAGATGTCGATGTGGTTGAGGCGGTTGGCTGCCGTCACAAACCACTTCATGTCGGGCGAAAAACGCAGATGGTAGGGGTCGGAGATGCCCTGAATCACGCGCTGCACCTCGGCCGTCTTGGGATCGACAAAGGTCAGCGAGTCACCGGTCGCATTGGCCACAATCACCGACTTGCTGTCCGGCGTCAGGTACAGGTGGTGGGGCTCCTTGCCCGTAGGAATGCGCTTGACCTCTTTCCAGGTCGTAGGGTCAATCACGCTGATGCTGGCATCCAGCGAATTGAGCACCAAAATGGGGTTGGCAGCATGCACCGCAGTGGCGGCAAAGGCCATCACCGCAAGCAGAGAACGGGCAAAAACGAAAGGCTTCACAAGCGATTCCTACTAGTAACGCAGCGAGTGTAGCCGCCCGCGATAAATTGCAGCACGACGCAGGGGCGATTGGCGATGTAAATAATCGTTGAACTTGCGCCAAAGCTACAGCAGGCCCAAAACCATCAGGGCTTGAGCAGTGCCAGCTCGTCGGCCTTCAACCAGCGCCACTCGCCCGGCTTGAGCTCATCGCTCAGCACCAGGCCACCAATCTGCGCCCGGTGCAGGCCCTCCACCCGGTTACCGACCGCTGCCAGCATGCGCTTGACCTGGTGGTATTTGCCTTCGGTCAAGGTCAGATCCAGCGTGTTGTCACCCGTCTTCACGCAGGCCGCAGCCTTCACTGGCTTGGGGTCGTCATCCAGCACCACACCGGCCAACAGACGCTCGACCTGCTGCTCGGTCACCGCATGCTTGGCCGTCACCTGGTAGCGCTTGGGCACATGCTTCTTGGGCGAGCTCATGCGGTGGATGAACTGGCCATCGTCGCTCAGCAGCAGCATGCCAGTCGTGTCCTGGTCCAGGCGGCCGACGGCCTGCAAACCCTGGATGGCGTTCTTGTTGGGGCGCGTGCGCAGCGGCACCGGCAGCAGGCTGTAGATGCTGGGATAGGCCGAAGGCTTTTGCGAGCACTCGGTGCCGGCTGGCTTGTTCAGCAGCACATAGCCCAGCGCATGGTATTCCCACTCCACGCCCTGCACCTTGAAGCGCAGGCCCTCGGGCTCTATGTCGGCGGTCGAATCCGTCTCCGCAACCCATTCGTTCGCCTGTGCATCCCACAACTGCACCCAGCCTTGTTGCACCAGGCCCGAGCACACGCGGCGCACACCAAAACCCTGCGAATACAACATATCCTGCAACTGCATCCCAACCCCTTCACGCCAGCCACAGACCGCTGCTGCAGCGAGATAAAAAGAAAAACCCCTCTACTCGGTAGAGCAGAGGGGTTGATCAGTATAAAAGCCTGACGATGACCTACTTTCACACGGGAATCCGCACTATCATCGGCGCGAAGTCGTTTCACTGTCCTGTTCGGGATGGGAAGGAGTGGTACCAACTTGCTATGGTCATCAGGCATAACTTTTTGCTCCTTGGCGGCTTTGCGCTGATCGGTCGATCAGGGCATTGCTGCTTTCGAAGCGAATTCATAGAGTCGGCATCAAGCTTTGGGGCTTGGTGCTATCAGCGTTTAATTTGATTGCGCCGACCTGAGCCAGTGATTGTAACACGCTGTGGTGTTCATCATGGTCTGATCTCAAGTCTTTGGCATAACTGCAGTTGCAGTGTTCTTTGCATTGGGCCCCATCTAAGGGAAGGGCCCATCAAAGTTATAGGGTCAAGCCGCACGAGCAATTAGTATTGGTTAGCTTAACGCATTGCTGCGCTTCCACACCCAAC